>JANNSW010000501.1:0-8836 GCA_031403055.1 Hyphomicrobiaceae bacterium
CATCCGCCGCGCCATGCTGACCGGGCTCGGCATCGACCGCAAAACCCACGATGAGTGGAACAGTGTCGTCCATGCGCGCGGCTGGGCGGCACCCAACTGGCCCAAGGAGCACGGCGGCACCGGCTGGGACCTGAAGCAGCAGTACATCTACGACCAGGAACGGTCGGCCGCCTGGGCACCACCGCCGCTGATCTTCAACATCGACATGGTCGGGCCGATGTTCATCCGCTACGGCACGCCCGAGCAGAAGGCGCGCTATCTGCCGCGCATGCTCGACGGCCGCGACCACTGGTGCCAGGGCTTTTCCGAGCCGGGCTCGGGGTCCGACCTCGCCTCCCTCAAATGCAAGGCGGTCAGGCAGGGCGACCGCTGGGTGATCAACGGCTCCAAGATCTGGCAGACGGTCGTGTTCGACGCTAACATGATGTTCGGGCTGTTCCGCACCGATTCTTCCGGCAAGAAGCAGCAGGGCATCAGCGTCTTCATCCTGCCGATGGATTCGAAGGGCCTGTCGCTGCGCCCGATCGTGCTGCTCGACGGGATCGAGCGTGTCGCCCAATGCACGTTCGAGGACGTGGAAATCCCGGCCGGGAACCTGATCGGCGAGGCCGGCCAGGGTTGGGGCATGGCGAAGTACCTGCTGACGCTGGAGCGGCTCGGCATCGCCGAGGTCGCGCCGTCGCGCACCTGCCTGCAGCGGCTGAAGCAGCTGGCCAAGGCCGAGGTGCGCGGCAACGAGCCGCTCACCAGCGATCCGACGCTGCTCGGCGATCTCGCCGCCGTCGAAGCCGACCTCGATGCGCTGGAGGCGACCGAGTACCGCTTCCTGTTCGATCCCCAGTCGAACGGCGAGCTGGGCCCTGAATCCTCGATCCTGAAGACGGGCGGCACGCTCGTGCGCCAGCGCCTGACCGAGCTGACGATGCGGGTCGCCGGCCCGTTCGCGCAAGGCACGGGTCTCGACCTGCCTGCGGCTTCGGCGGATGATCCTCAGCGCGCCTACGCGTCCTGGGCGACGCGGCACTACCTCAACTACCGCAAGATCTCGATCTACGGCGGCTCCAACGAGATCCAGCGCAACATCGTGGCCAAAGCCGTGCTCGGCTTGTGAGGGTTTGATAATGCCGCAGACCTATTTTCTCGGCGACGACGAGCGGTTGTTCCGCGACAGCCTGACGAAACTGATGGCCGAGAGCTGGCCGGACTCGGAGCGGCGCAAGCACGCGGCGAACGATCCGGGCTACAGCAAGGCCGCCTGGCGGAGCCTCGCGAGCCAGGGCGCGCTCGGCGCCTTCCTGCCCGAGAGCGCGGGCGGCTCCGGCGGCAACGGCCTCACGCTGATGGTCGCCATGGAGGCCTTCGGGAAAACCTGCTTTTCGAGCCCCTATCTATGGACGGTCGCGGCGGCATCACCCTTGCTGGCGGCGGCGGGAAAGCCGGGAGCCGCGCTGCTCGAAGGGATCGCCCAGGGCAGCAGTGTCGTGACGGTTGCATTCGGTGAGCCGCGCTCGCGCTACGACCTCAGCCACGTGGAAACCCGGGCCGAGCGAAAGGGCAAGGGCTACGTTCTGACCGGACGCAAGTCGGGCGTGCCGTTCGCAGCCGGCGCGAGCATGCTGATCGTGCCCGCCCGCGTCTCGGGCGAGGCCCGCGACCGTGCCGGCATCGCGCTCTTTCTCATCGAGCCCGACGCCAAGGGCGTCACGCTCGCCACCTATCAGACGGCCGATGGCAATCGGGCGGCCGACGTCGCACTGGCAGGCGTCGAGGCAAGCGCCGACCGGGTGATCGGCGAGCCCGGCGCTGGCTATGCGCCCCTCGAGCGCGCCGCCGACCTCGCGATCCTCGCCCAGGCGGCCGAGGCCGTCGGTCACATGCGCGCGCTGCTCGATGCGACGGTCGCCTACTCCAAGACCCGCCAGCAGTTCGGCGCGACGCTCGGCTCGTTCCAGGCGCTGCAGCACCGCATGGTCGACATGTTTGCAGCGACCGAGACGGCGGCCTCGCGCGTGCAGTCCGCCCTCGCCCGGGTCGCCGGCCCCGGCAGTCCGATCAATGCGCGCGACACGGTGCTGACCAAGCTCGCCGTCGATAAATCGGCGCGCCTCGTCGGCCAGGAGGCGGTGCAGCTGCATGGCGGCATGGGCATGACCGACGACCTCGTCGTCGGCCATCATTTCAAGCGCTTGACGATGATGTCGCTGACGCTCGCCGATCAGGGCAAGCTGATGGAGCGCTACGAGGACCTCGAGGAAGGAAGAACGCCATGAGCACCGAGCTGTCGAAGACCGTATCGCTCGAGCAGCGGGGCGACATCGCGCTGCTGTGGGCCGACAACCCGCCCGTCAATGCGATCAGCCGCTCGGTCATCAAGGGGCTCTACGCCGGCATCGAGGCGATCGAGAAGGATGCCGGGATCAAGGCCGCCATCATCATCTGCCGCGGCTCGTCCTTCTTCGCCGGTGCCGACATCACCGAGTTCGGCACCAAGGAGGACTTCCCCGGCTGGATGGATGCCGACCGCAGAATCGATCTCTGCGCCAAGCCCATTGTCGCCGCGATCCACACGCGCGCCTTCGGCGGCGGTTTCGAGATCGCGCTTGCCTCCCACTATCGCATCGCCGAGCGGACGGCCCAGTTCGCCTTCCCCGAGGTCGGGCTCGGCATCATTCCGGGCGCGGGCGGCACCCAGCGCTTTCCCCGGGTTGCCGGCTTCCCCGCCGCGCTCGACATCATCCCGAGCGCCCGCGTGATCGGAGCGGAGGAAGCGCTCAAGCTCGGCGCTCTCGACAAGCTGGTCGAGCCCGGCAAGATCGAGGCGGAGGCCATCGCCTTCGCGAAGGACATCGTGGCCAGGGGCGTCACGGGCGATGCCCTGCCGCGAGCCCGCACCCGTGAGCACCACATCGTTGCCGCAAGGAAGTCGCCCGAGATCTTCGCCAAGGCCCGCGAGGCAACAGCGAAGCGCTTCCGCGGCTTCAAGGGCCGGCTCGTCGCGATCGACATCATCGAGAACGCGCTGACGCTGCCGTTCGAGGAGGCGGTCCGCACCGAGGTCGACACCTGCGAGGCGCTCGTCCACACGCCCGAGCACCGCGCCCTGGGCGGGCTCTTCTTCGCCGAGCGCGAGGCACGCCGCGTGCCCGACCTGCCGAAGGGGACGCCGACCCGCAAGGTCAAGACCGTCGCCGTGATCGGCGGCGGCACCATGGGCCGCGGCATCACGCTCGCCTTCACCGATCGCGGCTTTCCCGTGCGGCTGATCGAGGTCAGCCAGGACGCGCTCGACAAGGCGCTTGGCTATTGCCGCAGCGAGATCGAGGCCCAGCTGAAGAAGGGCCGCATTTCGGAGGACGAGGCGAAGGCCCGCATCGGCCGCATCGAGGGCGCCGTCGGCGTGGCGAGCGCGGCCGGCCGCGACCTCGTCGTCGAGGCTGTGTTCGAGGACATGGGCCTCAAGAAGAAGATCTTCGCCGAGCTCGACCGGGTGATGCAGCCGGGCGCGATCCTCGCCTCCAACACGTCGAACCTCGACCTCAACGAGATGGCAGCCGCGACCAAGCGCCCAGGCGACGTGATCGGCATGCACTTCTTCTCGCCCGCCAACATCATGAAGCTGTTCGAGATCGTGCGCGGCGAGAAAACCTCGCCCGAGGTGCTGGCGACCGCTCTCGAGGTCTCCAAGGCGATCGGCAAGCAGCCGGTCGTCGCCCGCGTGTGCGATGGCTTCATCGCCAACCGGGCGTTCGACAACTACTGGCGCGAAGCCGAGTTCCTGGTCGAGGAAGGCGCCTCGCCCTACGAGATCGACCGCGTGCTCTACGAGTTCGGCATGCCGATGGGCCCGTTCGCCGTCGCCGATCTGGTCGGTCTCGATCTCGGCCAGTACATCCGCAAGAACGCGCGTCCGAAGCTGCCGCAAAGCGCCCGCATCTGCTACCTGGAGGATGCGATCGTCGCCAAGGGACGCAACGGGCAGAAGAACGGCAAGGGCTGGTACGACTACGGCGCGAGCGCGCGCTCCGGCACGCCCGACCCCGAGGTCGAGGCGGTGATCTCCGCCTACCGCAAGGAGAAGGGTCTCCTCGCCCGCAGGATCACGTCGGAGGAGATCATCGAGCGCACGATCTATTGCGTCATCAACGAGGGGGCCAAGGAGCTCGAGGAAGGCATCGCGATCCGGGCTTCCGACATCGACGTCGCCTCGGTCTACGGCATGGGCTTCCCGAGCTGGCGGGGTGGGCCGATGCGCTATGCCGACGAGGTCGGCCTGAGGACGGTTGCGAAATCCGTCGAGCACTTCCGCGAGACGCAGGGCTACTGGTGGCAGCCATCGAAGCTGCTGCTCGATCTCGCGAAGAAGGACGGGAAGTTTTGTGAGTAGTGAGTTGTGAGGTCGAACATCACAACTCGCCACTCACAATCTCACAACTCACAATCGCACAAACTCACATCCGAGGACCCTCACCATGGACATCGCCATCGTCTCGACCGCCCGCACGCCGATCGGCAAGGCCTATCGCGGCGCCTTCAACAAGACCCACGGCGCGACGCTCGCCGGCCACGCGGTCGAGCATGCGGTCAAGCGCGCTCACGTCGATCCCAAGGAGATCGACGACTGCATCATGGGCTGCTCGATGCCCGAAGGTGCGACCGGCTACAACGTCGCCCGCCTTGCAGCCTTGCGGGCTGGCCTGCCGGTCACGGTGGCCGGGACGACCATCGACCGCCAGTGCTCGTCGGGCCTGCAGGCGATCGCGTCGGCCGCCTATCGGGTGATGCACGAGGGCGCCAGGGTGATGGTCGCGGGCGGCGTCGAGAGCATCAGTCTCGTCCAGCCGACAGACCATGATCCGATCGTCAAGGAGGATTGGCTGACCGAGCATAGGCCGGCGATCTGGATGAGCATGATCGACACCGCCGAGACCGTCGCCAAACGCTACGGCGTCAATCGCGACCGCCAGGACGAATTCGCCGCCGAGAGCCAGCGCCGGACCGCGGCCGCCCAGCAGCGCCGGGCGTTCGACGACGAGATCGTCGCGATGACGGCCACCAAGGAGAATGTCGACCGCAAGACGGGAGCGCGGTCGAGCGAGACGGTCACACTTTCGGCCGATGAGGGTCCGCGCGCCGAGACGACGCTCGAGAAGCTGCAGTCGCTGAAGGCCGTGCTGGGCGAGGGCGGCCTGATCACGGCCGGCAATGCCTGCCAGCTCTCGGACGGCGCGTCGGCCTGCGTGTTGATGGACCTGAAGGAAGCCGACAAGCGCAAGCTGAAGCCGCTCGGCATCTTTCGTGGATTTGCGGTTGCCGGCTGCGAGCCAGACGAGATGGGGATCGGCCCCGTCTTCGCGGTGCCTAAGCTGCTGAAGCACCATGGGCTGAAGGTGTCGGACATCGACCTGTGGGAGCTGAACGAGGCGTTCGCCGTGCAGGTGCTCTATTGCCGCGACAAGCTCGGCATCCCGGCTGATCGCCTCAACGTCAATGGCGGCGCCATCGCCGTCGGCCATCCCTACGGCATGACGGGCGCCCGCCTCACCGGCCACGTGCTGATCGAGGGCCGGCGCCGCAAGGCGAAATACGGCGTCGTCACCATGTGCGTCGGCGGTGGCATGGGGGCGGCCGGCCTGTTCGAGATCGTGCACTGATGCGCGTGGAAGACAGTACCACCCCCGCCGACGGGATCCGGCTCGAGCGGCGAGGGAAGATCCTGATCGTGACGATGGATCGCCCCAAGGCGAACGCGATCAACAACGCCATGAGCCGGGCGATGTACCGGGTTTTCGACGGCTTCCAGAAGGACCGGGAGCTGGTCGTCGCCATCCTCGCCAGCGCCAATCCGCGCATCTTCTCGGCCGGCTGGGACCTGAAGGAGGTCGCGGAAGGCGACTGGACTCCCGAGGACGACTTCGATCCCGAGAAGGGTCCCGGTCCCGGCGGCTTTGCCGGCATCACCGAGAACTCGCAGCTCGACAAGCCGGTGATTGCGGCGGTCAACGGCGCGGCGGTCGGCGGCGGCTTCGAGATGGCGCTCGCCTGCGACCTGATCGTGGCGGGCGACGATGTGTTCTTCCAGTTGCCCGAGCTGATGCGCGGCTTCCTGCCGGAGGTGGGCGGGGTGCAGCGCCTGCCGAAGCTGATCCCACCGATGGCGGCGGCCGCCATGCTGTTCACGGGCCGGCGCGTCGGCGTCGAGGAGGCGAAGGCCTGGGGCATCATCGCGCGGATCGTCCCGCGCGAGCAGCTGCTCGAAGTGGCCATCGAGATCGCGGAGGGGATCGCGAAAGGTGCCCCGCTCGCGATCCGGGCGCTGAAATCGGTGCTGCGGCGCAACGCCTCGCTCACAGTGGAGGAGTGCTTCGCGCGCTCCGGACCCGGCCGCGGCGGCATCCCGGTCTACGAGCAGATGCTGGCGTCGGAGGACTTCCTCGAGGGCCCCCGCGCCTTCGCCGAGAAGCGCGAGCCCAGGTGGAAGGGGCGGTAGTCACTGACCCGTCATCCCGGCCAAGGTGCGACAGCGCCGCGAGCCGGGATCTGTGCGACGGCCTGGGAGCTTGTGGGTAGGATCCCGGATTCGCCTGCGGCGATCGGGGAGGACGGGTGGTCTTGGAGAAGGAGTTGGGCCTATGCCGAAGGTCGTTCTGATTACCGGCGCCTCGCGCGGCATCGGCCGTGACGCGGCGCTGCTCGCCGCCGAGCGCGGCTACACGGTTGCCATCAACTACGTCTCGAGCAAGAGCAAGGCCGAGGAGGTCGCGACCGAGATCGCTGCCAAAGGCGGCAAGGCGGCGCTCTTCCAGGCCGACGTCGCCAAGCGCGACGAGGTCGCCCGCATGTTCGCCGAGATCGACCAGCGCCTCGGCCGGCTCGATGCGCTCGTCAACAATGCGGGCGTCGGCTTGACGCAAGGCCGGCTCGACGAGACAAAACCCGAGCACATGGTCGCCACCTTCGAGGTCAACGTGTTCGGGCTCTTCTACTGCCTGCAGGAGGCCGTCCGCCGCATGTCGACCCGCCACGGCGGCAAGGGCGGCGCGATCGTCAACGTCTCCTCGGCCGCGGCGAGGAACGGCGGCGTCGGCGCCTTCATCGATTACGCAGGCTCGAAGGCCGCCGTCGACATCATCACGATCGGGCTTGCCAAGGAGGTCGGCGGCGAAGGCATCCGCGTCAACGCCGTGCGCCCGGGCGTGACCGAGACCGACATGATCCAGTACGCCCGCGAGCAGGACCCGCGCTGGCTCGAGACCGTGGTCAAGACCATGCCGATGGGCCGAATCGGGACACCGCGGGAGATCAGCAACTGTATCCTTTGGCTCCTCTCGGATGAAGCCTCCTACGTGACCGGCACCATCATCGATGCGTCGGGTGGGCGGGCGACGCCTTGAGCGGCGGATCGAGCCTCTCGGGCAGCCGGCCCGCTCTCCAGTGGGCAGGAAGCAGGCATGCAGGCTGAACTCTCGCTCCCATTCCCGTCCGCCGCTATGAGCTTGCCAACCCCGCCCGAGCGACCACCATCGAGGAGCCTAGCCGCATGTCGAAAGATCCGCGCTTCCAGCCGGTCGATGCCACCGTCACACCGCGCTTTTCGGGCGTCGCGACGTTCATGCGCACCCAGCGCCACGACATCGCGACCGGCATCGACATCGCCCTCGTCGGCGTCCCCTTCGACCTCGGCGTCAACTACCGCACGGGCGCCCGGCAAGCGCCTGCCGCCGTGCGCGAGGCTTCCCGGCTCATCCGGCGGGTGCATCAGACCAGCGGCATTGCGCCCTACGATCTCTGCAATGTCGCGGATGTAGGCGACGCGCCGGTCAATCCGATCGACCTCGATCGCTCGCTGAAACTGATCGAAGGGTTTTTCTGGAAGGTGCATTCGGTCGGTGCCATCCCGATCTCGATCGGGGGCGATCACACCGTGCCGCTGCCGATCCTGCGTGCGCTGAAGCGCTTGCTGGCCGAAGCCCTCCTGCAGCAGGAGCGGTCGAAAAAAAAGAGCAATCATTATGCGTGCTAACGAGAGCAAGAAAGCGCTGGCCAGGAGGCTCGGCATCTCCCGCTCATCGCTCTACTACGCATCCAAGCTCAAAGCGCGGGATCAGGGGCTCAAAGAACGTATTCTCACCGTGCTTTCCGAGCATCCGTCATACGGCCATCGGAGAATTGCTCTCCACTTGGGGCGCAACAGGAAGTGCATCCTGCGCGTCATGAAGAAGTACGGCATCAAGCCGTATCGGCGCAGGGCCAGACGTCCATGCCGGCCCGGCGATCTCGGGAAGCATCCTCTCAATATTGCAAACTTTGCCAAGGCGCTCTGCCCGCTAGCAAGAAGCGTTCTGTGGGCCTCGGACTTCACGTACTTCTGGTTCCATGGAAAGTTCTGGTACCTCTGCACGATCCTCGACCTCTTTAGCCGCGAGATCGTGGGCTTCTCCTTCGCGGGGAGTCATGACAAAGCACTGGTACTCAATGCCCTGCACGATGCCCTGCGGCAGCGGACGGCCGCGCAGTATCTGCATTCGGACCAGGGGAGCGAGTACCAGTCGTACGCGTATTTCGATCTGCTCAAATCGCACCGTATCCAAGCATCCTTCAGCGCAAAAGGCTCACCCTGGCAGAATGGGTATCAGGAGTCGTTCTACAGCGAATTTAAGAAAGACCTCGGATACACGGCAAGATTTGAAACACTCGGGGAATTCATTGAAGCAATTCATCTCCAAATCCACTACTACAACACCAAGCGCATCCACACAGTCATTAAAAGCATTCCAGCGCTCTACAGGCAACAACACACACCTTCAGACAAGGTGTCTTAAGAACGGGGTACTTGCCA
>JANNSW010000502.1:0-11213 GCA_031403055.1 Hyphomicrobiaceae bacterium
CAAACTCCATAGCACATTTTCGGCCTTCCCGGACGCGGGCGGACCACGGTAGGGATCGGCTCAGGGCCACGCGCTCGCCTGCGCAACCCTCTTCGTGCCCCCCACTTGCCGGATGTGGGGGGCAAGTGTATCTTGCACCCCACATTTCGATTGTGGGGTGCAAGATCATGGCATTCATCGGCCTCGCCTCGCAGACGACCTTCGCCGAGCTGCTGCAGCGCTGCCTCGATGCCGAGATCGACGAGGAGTTTTCCGAGGACGGCTACTTCAAGAAGCGCAGGCGGGAGCGGCGCTATTACTGGTACTTCCGCTCGGCGGGGCGGCAGAAGAGCGAGCGCTATGTCGGCCCTGTCACCGACAAGAGCATCAGCGACCGCGTCAAACGCTTTGCCGATCTCAAGTCCGATTTTCGCGAGCGCCAGTCGCTCGTGCGCGGGCTCGTGGCATCCGGGCTGCCGGAGCCCGACCCGCTCTCCGGGCGCATCGTCGAGGCCATGTGGAGGGCAGGCTTCTTCCGGCTGCGTGGCGTGCTCGTGGGAACGCTCGCCTTCCAATGCTATGTCGGCGTGCTCGGCCTCGATGTGCGCGGCCGGCCCCTGCAGACACAGGACGCCGACTTTGCCCAGTTCTGGGGCATCTCGCAGAACATCGGCGAGAGCATGCCGCCGATCCTCGATGTGCTGTGCTCGGTCGATGCGACCTTCTCGCCCGTGCCCCACCTCGACGATCCGCTGGTGTCGGTGCGCTACCGCAACGCGCAGAGATACGCGGTCGATCTTCTCGTTCCCAATCGCGGCTCCGACGAACACCAGGGGCGCCCTGCCAGGATGAAGGCCCTGGGCGGGGCCGGTGCACAGCCGTTGCGCCACCTCGATTTCCTCATCCACCTGCCGGAGCGCTCGGTCTTGCTGCACAAGGCCGGCGTACCGGTGACCGTACCGCGCGCCGAGCGGTTTGCCGTCCACAAGTTGATCGTCGCCGCGAGCCGCACGGATCAATTGAAGTCGAGCAAGGATGTGCAGCAGGCCGAGACCCTCCTTGCAGCGCTTCGGCGGCAAAGGCCGCTCGAGCTCGCTGACGCCTGGAGGGAAGCATGGGAGACCGGGCCGCGCTGGCGGGAGAAAATGGACGCCGGACGGGAGCGCCTTTCGGACGACGGCCGTGCCGCCATCGACGACGTGCTGGCGCGATCGAAAATCAGGCGAAGCGGACGGCGGAACCGATAGGCAGGTCGCCCGCGTCACGCGAACTCCGCCTCCGCCCGCATCGCAACGAAGCCGCGGTCGTCCTCGGCCCAGAGGGAGGCGGTGCGCCCATCCGCCGACGGCACGCCGCACACCGCCAGCTCGCGATCGACGAACAGCGGGCGGGTGGCGCGGTAGCTGAAGGACGAAAGCCGCCGACCGCCGGCCTCGCGCCGCAACAGATCGAGCAGCAGCACCGCCGTCAGCGGTCCGTGCACGAGCAGGTCGGGATAGCCTTCGACCTCGCTCGTGTAGCGGTGATCGTAGTGGATGCGGTGGCCGTTGAAAGTCAGCGCCGAGAAGCGGAACAGCATCACGGCATCGGGCGTCCATGCCCGCCGCCAGACCGGCATCTCGGCCGCCGTCTCGCCGGGCGCTTCCCCGGTCAGCGGCCGACGCTCGCGAAACACCAGATGGTGCTCCTCCGCGAACGCCTCGCTCCCGTCCTCGCCGGAGAGCAGATGCTCGATCGTCGCCAGCACCAGCCGGCCGCTGCGCCCCTGCTTCGGCGTGATCGAGAGCACGCGCGAGCGCCGCTCGGCCCGCTCGCCGATCCGCAACGGCCGGGTGAAGCGGAAGGCGCCGCCCGCCCACATCCGCGACAGCCCGTCGAGCTCGGGCAGCAGGCCGCCACGGGCGCCGCGTCCATCGGTCGAGAGCGCCGACTGCCGGTCGGCCTCGTGGAAGAAGATCCAGTGCCACGCGTGCGGCAGGGGATCGCCCGCCTCGGGCGGGGGATCGTCACGGTCGAGCGTGGCGGCGAGCCGCACAGCCGCGCTCGCCTCGATCAGGGCGGTGCTCCGGCGCTCCCGGCCGATCCATTCGCCGTAGTCGGTCACGCTCACGCCGCCTTCGCCGGATGGCTTTTCAGGCCATAGGACTTGGCGAGGCCGAGCTCGTCCATGATCCGGAGGCCCCGCGCGAGGTGGTCCCTGTCGATGCCGGTGAGCGGCTTCCTGAGCGGCCCGGCCGGCAGCCCGAGCGCCCGCATCAGCGATTTGACCGCGACCGGATTGACCGCCGAATAAGTGAAATGCAGCAGCGGCAGCAGCCGCAGGTAGATGTCGCGGAAGGCCAGCGCCTCGCCGTCGCCCGTCCACGGCCGCGACATCACCGCCAGCTCGCGCGGCGCGAGGTTGCCGGTCATGTTGGCGAGCCCGTGGCCCCCGAGCGCCATGGTCGGCACGACGAGGCCCAGATTGGGAGAATCGCAGCACATCACGGCGACGTCGGGCCTGGCCGCGAGGATCTGCGCCACCTGCGCGACCCGCGTCGTCGATTCCTTGTGCACCACGTAGTTGGGATGCTTGAAGACCCGCAACAGCGCATCCGCCGGCAGATCGGTCTTCACCCGCGGCGGGTTGTTGTAGACGCCGAGCGGCAGGTTGGTTGCGTCGGCCACCTCCAGCAGATAGCGCTCGATGTCGGCTTCGCTCGCCGCGATGTAGGAGGGCGCGGCGAGGATCGCCCCGTCGGCGCCGTTGTCGGCGGCGAAGCGTACCATCGCGATGGTCTCGTCGGTATTGTTGGCGGTGCAGCCGTAGAAGAGCTGCGGCCGCCCGTCCTTCATCTTGGCCGTCTCGCGGATGACGGCGTGCCGCTCCTCGCGCGAGAGCAGGCTCACCTCCCCGGTCGAGCCGAGGATCAGGACGGCCGAGGTGCCGTTCCCCGCGTGCCAGTCGAGCAGGGTCTTGAACCCGCCGAAGTCGATTCCTCCATCCGCGTTCATCGGCGTGACGAGGGCGACGAACGAGCCCTCGACGCGCATCTTCTTAGCCGTCATTTCGTCGTCTCCTCTCTCCCCGTCATTCCCGCGAAGGTGGGAATCCAGTCGAATCTCGGCTTGAAATCAGCAGCTTGTCTGGATTCCCGCCGTCCATGCGGGGCATGGCTAGCCATAACGCGGGAATGACGGTAACTCTTGTGTCAATCAACTCGCGTAGCTGCGTGGAGCGACGCCCGCCCGCAGCCATTCGATCATGGTGATGAGATCATAGACCGGCAGCCGCGTCGCCTTGGCAATGGCGGCCGAGAAGGTCGGCAGGTTCGCGCATTCAACGACGAGCGCGCCGACCTCGGGATGCCCGGCGGCGAAGGTCTCGGCGACCGCCATCACCTCGCGCCGCAGCACCTCGAGCGGCATCGGCCGGTTGGTGCGGACCTTCTCCTGGAAGCGTCCGTCGCGCGGCAGCCCGGCGACCGGCGTATCGGCGGGAGCGCCGGCCGCCTGCAGGATCTCGGCCGACAGCCCGCTCGCGTCGAAGGTGAGGACGCCCGAGCGCTTGCCGGGCGGCAGGAAGCGGTCGACGACGGCCACCTGCATCAGGCTCGAGGTCGCAACCGGCACTTGGACAGCGGCGGCCAGCTCGCGCTGGATGACCGCGAGGAAGCCGCAGGTCGTGGTCAGCGCGATCGCGCCTTCTTGCTCGACCAGCTGCCGCCCGGCCTCGATGAACAACGGTGCGAGACCCTTGGCACCCTTGTCGATGACGGCCGTCACGTCCGCTCCCTCGACCTTGCGGATGACGACCGGAAAAGGCCAGCTCGCCGGGTTGCCGGCATCGCCAGCGAGCCGCTCGAAGCTGGTGTCGAGCATCAGAATGCCGATCGGGCCTGCTGCCACCGCTGCCATCTCCTGTGCCATGCTTCGAGGCTTCTATCTTGCCGCCCCAAGCCTACGACTGTTTGCAACGAGCCTCCAGACGGGAGCATGCATGCCTGACACGTGCGGCTATGCGATCCTCGCCAGCTATCCGCGCGGCGCCTCGCTTGCCCGCGACGCCTTCTGCACCGCCTTCTGCACCTTCTCGAAGGCACGGACCTCGATCTGGCGGATGCGCTCGCGCGAGACGCCATGCTTCTCGGACAGCTCCTCGAGCGTCGCGGGCTCCTCGGCGAGGCGGCGCGCGGTGAAGATCTCCATCTCGCGCTCGTTCAAGGTCGCCAGCGCATCCTTCAGCAGCTCGCGCCGCTGCGCCAGCTCCTCGCTGGCGACCAGCACCGTCTCCTGGTTGTCGACCTCGTCGACCAGCCAGTCCTGCCACTCGCCGCTGTCGGCGTCCGCCCTGACCGGCGCGTTGAGCGAGCTGTCGCCCGAAAGCCGCCGGTTCATCGAGATCACATCCTCCTCCGGCACGCCGAGCTTCACCGCAATCGCCTTCACATGCTCGGGCCTCAGATCGCCTTCCTCGATCGCCTGGATCTGGCCCTTGGCCTTGCGCAGGTTGAAGAAGAGCTTCTTCTGCGATGCCGTGGTGCCCATCTTCACCAGGCTCCAGGAGCGCAGGATGTATTCCTGGATCGCCGCCCGGATCCACCACATGGCATAGGTCGCGAGCCGGAAGCCCTTGTCGGGCTCGAAGCGCTTGACCGCCTGCATCAGGCCCACATTGCCCTCCGAGATCACCTCGCCGATCGGCAGCCCGTAGCCGCGATAGCCCATGGCGATGCGGGCGACGAGGCGCAGGTGCGAGGTCACGAGCTTGTGGGCGGACTGGGAGTCGGTATGCTCCTGCCAGCGCTTGGCCAGCATGTACTCCTCATCCGGCTCGAGCATGGGAAAGCGCCGGATCTCGTCGAGATAGCGCGCAAGTCCGGGACCGCCGGCCTGGATGGTCGGGAGATAGTTGGATCTGGCCATGCTGATGCTGCCCTCTGGTGCGGGTCGCCCCACGGATTGGCGTGCTCGCGTGATGCTCGACCACAGTCTAGGGAATTCGTGGCATTGCAGCAACGCCCGCGCGCGCGGACGGTTCCTGGCTCGTCGAGGCTCGGTGCCGGTGCTGGTCGGGAGCCAATGCGCGATCGTTGCATTCGAGTACCGCGCTGACCCTCTTTCGATCGTTCGGGATAAATGGCGATTGCTGAATGATTTTTCTGTGGGTAAGTACGTGCGGGGCTTGCGGAGGCAGGTTTGTACGGGCCGCGTAACAGGCGCTGGCCGCAGCTCTCGGAGTGAGATGTGCGGTGGGTTCGTCTTGCGTTGTTGTTTGCCGTCGGCCTGCTCGCCTGCAGCGGCGCAGGCCGGGCGACCCATGCCGAAACGCTCGCCGATGTGCTTGCCGCGGCCTACCGGAACGATCCCAGGCTTGCAGCCGAGCGGGCGCGACTTCGAGCAACGGATGAGGAATTGGCGCGAGCTCAATCTGGCTACCGGCCGCGCATCACCGGTAATGCAGCGCTTTCGTCGCAGCGGCTGGAGACCGAGCCCGGCTCCGTGACGGATGGCACCACGCACCCACGCAGCTACTCGCTCGAGCTTTCCCAGTCCCTGTTCGACGGTTATCGCACACGGAGCGCAGTCAGCGAGGCGGACGCCAACATCATCGCCGGCCGGCACGTGTTGGCCGATGCCGAGCAGCGGATCTTTCTCGACGTGGTCGCAGCCTTTGCCGGGGTGTTGCGCGACCGGCAAGTGGTCGAGCTGCGCCGCGCGAACCTGAAGATCCTCGTCGAGGAGCTGGCGTCGACGCGCAGCCGCCTCGCCGCCGGCGACCTCACTCGCACCGACGTCGCTCAAGCCGAGAGCCGGGAGGCGCGCGCCAAGGCTGAGCTCGCCTCCGCGGAAGCCCGACTCATCGCAAGTGCGTCCGCCTTCGAGCTCGTCGCAGGGCATGCGCCTGGACGACTCATGGCACCCCCACGAGAGTTGCCTGCCATGCCGTCAAACCTGGAAGAAGCGATCCGCACGGGCCTCGCGCGCCATCCCCTCGTTGGTGCCGCTCGCGCCCGCGAGGAAGCGGCAGGTCATGCGGTCCAACGCATCACAGCGGGCCTCATGCCGCAGGTCAATCTGCAGGCGTCCTACAGCGGCGAGCTCGATCCCAACGTTTTCGTCGAACGCAGCGAGACGGCGATCGTCTCCGGGCGGTTGACAGTGCCCTTCTACGAGGGTGGAGAGGTGTCGGCGCAGGTGCGCCAAGCCAAGGAATTGCGGGTGGCGCGGGCGGCCGAGCTGCAGCGCGAGCAACTGCGGGTGCGCTCGCTCGTGCGCTCCGCCTGGGCCCGGCTCGATGCCGCCCACGCCCAATTGGTGTTTACCCAGACGCAAATCGAGGCGGCTGATCTTGCGTTGACGGGCGTGCGGCAGGAAGCGCGCTTTGGCACGCGATCGCTGCTCGATGTGCTGAATGCCGAGCAGGAGCTGCTGGATGCCAAAATTGCCATGACCGGCTCGGATCACGAGCTGGTGACTGCTACCTATGAGGTGCTGGCTGCGATCGGCAGGCTGTCGGCGGAGGATATGCAACTGGCGACTGCCCGCTACGATCCCGCACTGCACTACGATGCAACCGACCGCAAGCCGTTCGGTACACTGACGGCGGAGGAGGAGAGTGATTGGGCAGCGAGCGTCGCCTTCGAGCGCCCTGTCGCTGTGTCGGCGGCTGGAGTGCAAGCAAACGAGGGGCTCAGCCGCCTCTCGGTCGATCCGTTTGCGGCCTCGCCGCAGTCGCGGGCTAAGCCCGACCGTTAGGATTCTATCGCGGCTGGCGGCTCATTCACCGCGTATGACGTAGGGCATCTGATCGACCAGAGGCTTGATCAGATAGGACAGTACGGTCCTCGGGCTTGTGTTCAGGAACACCTCGACCGGCATGCCGGGCACGAGCGTCACCGCGCCGAGCTTTGCCACCTCCAAGGGCCCGATCGTCACGCGCACTGTGTAGTAGACGAGCCCGCTTCGCTCGTCGGTTGTAATGTCGGGGGAGATCCGATCGAGCGTGCCAATGAGCTCTGGCGTCGTCCTCTGGTTGAAGGCCGAAAAGCGCAGCCTGGCGGTCTGACCGATTGAAAGCTGGTCAATGTCGGTCGGCTGGATCTTTGCCTCGACCACCAGGCGTTCCGCCTTCGGCACGATCAGCATGATCGTATCGCCAGCCCCGACGACGCCGCCGACCGTATGGACCGTCGATTGATGGACAAAGCCCGCGAATGGCGCTCGAATCTCGACGCGGCTCAGCTGGTCCTCTGCCGCGACACGTCGCTCGGCGAGCTCTCCCAGCCGGCCATCGATTTCACGCATCTCCTTGGCCACCTCGCTTGCGAGCTCGCGATCGATCTGGATGACCTGCAACTCGGTCTCGCTGACCCGCCCTTCGGTCTGGGCGATCGACGACGTGAGCTGGCCGCGCTCGCCTTCGAGACGGGCGGCATCGCGTTCGAGCGAATTGAGCTTCGAAAGCGAAACGAGATTTTGCCGCCACAGATTACGGGCCTCTTTGAGCTCACCTCCGACGAGCTCGATCTCGCGGTTCTTGGCGCTAATCTGGGCTCGCAGGCCTTCGATCTCGCCTTTGAGCTGATCCACCCGCTGGCGGAGTTGCAGCTTCTGCCCGGTACGTGCTGCGAGCCGCAGCTCGAACAGGCGCTTCTCGCCGGCAACGATTCCCGCGACATCGAGCTCGCCCGTGCTCAATCCGATGTCGTCATTCACAGCGATGGCGGCGAGACCGTCGCGCTCGGCCTCGAGCCGCGCCTTGCGAGCGCCGAGCTCGACGATCTCCTTGGTCACGACACCCAGATTTGCTTTCAGAATCGTGTCGTCGAGTCGGACCAGGATGTCGCCCTTCTGGACGATGTCGCCGTCCTCGACGCGAATTTCCCCGACGATGCCCCCGCTCGGGTGCTGCACGCGCTTGACCTTGCTATCGACGACGACGAGGCCCGAGGCGACGATGGCGCCTGCGATCTCCGATGTCGCCGCCCAGCCGCCGACACCGAAGACCAGGAACAGGACGAGCGCGACGCCGCCGAGCAGATGTTGGCGGATGGCGCGGTGGGTATTAGTGAGCGGCGCCAAGCTCATGATTGGGTCTCCTCCGGCTTGGGGACGACCTTCAACGAGCCGGTCTGGGCGGGTTGCGGTCGCCGGAGCTTCGGCAGCACCTCGCTCTTGGGTCCAAAGGCCTTCACGCTGCCTTCGCCCATCACCAGCATCATGTCACAGACATCGAGTGCAGCCTGTCGGTGGGCGACGATGATGACGATCCCGCGACGCTCACGCACGCCGAGGATCGCCTTGCCGAGCGCCAGCTCACCCTCACCATCGAGGTTGGAGTTGGGCTCGTCGAGCACGACGAGGAATGGATCGCCGTAGAGTGCGCGGGCAAGTGCGACCCGTTGGCGCTGGCCAGCCGCGAGCGAGGCGCCGCCCTCGCCGACCCGCGAGTCGTAGCCCTTCGGCAGCTTGACGATCAGCTCGTGGACACCCGCGGCTGTGGCGGCTGTGATGATGGCTTCGCTGCTGGCCGCGGGATCGAACCGCGAGATGTTCTCGGCAATGGTGCCGGCAAACAACTCGACGTCCTGCGGCAGGTAGCCGATATGCCGGCCGAGCGCGTCAGGGTTCCATTGCGCCAGCGTCGCTCCGTCGAGCCGCACGTGTCCGCGCACGCCCGGCCACACGCCGACGATTGCTCGAGCAAGCGAGGTCTTGCCCGAGCCGCTGGGGCCGACCACGCCCAGTGCACTGCCGGCCTGCAGTGCGAACTCGGCATCGCGCACAATCAGGCGTTGCTCACCCGGCGGCGCAACGCTGAGGTTCTCGACGGAGAGCGTCTTGCTCGGCGGCGGCAGCGCGAGCGGCTCACCATCGGGGGGCAGCTGGGTCAGCAACTTGTCGAGCCTGGTCCAGCTCTGACGGGCCCCAACATAGCTCCGCCAGCTCGCGATCGCCTGATCGACCGGGGAAAGCGCGCGCGAGGACAGGATCGAGCCGGCGATGATGATGCCGCCCGATGCCTCGCCGCCGATGACGAGATAGGCGCCGACGGCAAGCATCGCCGACTGCAGCATCATTCGCAGCCCCTTGGTCAGCGCGCCGAACCCGCCGGCGACATCGCTGGCGGTCTGGTTGGCCGCCAGGAAGCTCTGATTTGCTTCCGACCAGCGTTGCCCCATCCGGCCGGTCATGCCGAGCGCCCGCAGCACCTCGGCATTGCGTCGACTGGCTTCTGCTATTCCGATCCGCTGGGCGGCGTGCTGGGTCGTTCGCGACACTGGGTTGCGCGTGAGCACGCCAGCAACCAACGCGAGGGAGATGAGCACGATAGCGCCGACCAGGGCCGTCATCCCGAGCGTGAAGTGGAAGCCGAAGATGATCGCCATGTAGATCGGGGCCCAGGGCAGATCGAACATTGCGATCGGCCCTTGGCCCGATAGGAACCCGCGGATACTGTCGAGATCGCGCAGGGGCTGCATTCCGTCCGCCTGTTGACCTTGGCGCAGTGGCAGCCGGACGATTGTCTCGTAGACGCGCTCGCTCAAGGATTCGTCGATCGAAGCCCCGATCCTGACCATCACGCGGGCCCGGATCATGTCGAGCACACCTTGGGCAAGGAACAGCAAGGTCGCCAGAATCGTGATGGCTACGAGCGTCGGGATGCTGCCCGACGGCAGCACGCGATCATAGATCTCGAGCATGTAGAAGGAGCCCGTCAGCATCAGCACGTTGATCATGCCGCTGAAGACGAAAATGCCGGCGAAGGCCGAGCGCACCCGGGCGAGGGCGGCTGCGAGCTCAGGCTTGCCGTCGGCGGGCGCTCGATTCGTAGCCGCCGTGCTAGCGGTTCCCGGCGCGATACCTGCCTTCCCCAGTCGTGCAATCCGGCCCAGCATGATGCCTGCTACGAGAGCCGCTACGGCACTGGCCGGCAACCGCAGCATTGTCGTCAGCACCGGATCCCAAAGCCAAGCAGCGCCGCCAGTTTGCAGGATCTCGCGCATGCCATCGAGCGAGGCCCGGTGCAAGGATCGCCAGCCGTCGTCAACCGTTGTGAGCAGCCAAGTCGCGCCACGGCTCTGGAACGTGGAGGCGATGCCGGTCATGGAGACGAGCACGAGAACAATGCCGGCTGCGACGAAGGCTCGGCTTACCAGACGCAATACCACTGCAGGCCTCACAATTGCCGGCGCATTTGTCGCAGTCCTACACCATCACTGATGGCGACGCTATGGCGGACCCGTTGTTCACTCCACGCTGTCGCGGATGAGCGGCATGGTCGAGCAGTGGATGCCGCCGCCGTTCAGCTGCACCGCCTCGTAGTCGACGCGGATCATCTCGACGTCGTTCTTGGCGAGCAGGTCGAGCGTGCGGTTGGAGGCACCGTGCGACATGATGAGACGCCGCGGCCGCACGGCCAAGCTATTGATGATCCAGCTGGAATCGGAAGGTGTGATCTCGATGGTCTTGATGCCGAGCTGCCCGAGCTTCTGAATGAACCAGTAGGGCAGCTGGTTCGAATCGATCAGCGCGAGGTCGCGGTCGACCATCACGAACATGCCGTCGATGTGGATCTGGTAGCCGCACAGGTCGACCATCAGCGTCTCGACGCCCTGGCGCGCGAGAACTTCCGCGACTTGCGCCGCGCCCTCGTTGTTCACTCGGATCGAGCGGCCGATCACGGCCGTCCTGGAGTTGAGCCAGCCAAAGCTGCCGCCCTCGAAAATGGCGGTGCCCGTGAGCGTCCGCAGGATCGGCACGCCGTGCTTGGCATAGGTGCGGGAGATGTTCAGCTCCTCGCCGCGCCGGGCCTTGGGTGCGAGCCGCGTCACGATTGCGCCGCCTTTCACCACGATGGAAGAGTCACGCGTATAGCAACTCTTCAGGCGGGTGCCGACGTCGCCCTCGACGAAAATGACCTCGACGCCTTCCTTCTGGAGGGTTGCGACGAGACCGTCGTGCTGGCTCTGCATGTCCTGCAAGGGCGGGATCGTATCGCTCTGGAAGTACCAGCCCTCCTCGATATCGCCATAGGAGCCGATCGACTCGATCCGCTTCCTGGGATCGACAACCTTCATCTCGTTGCCGGGCCGGTGCATCAGCACCACCCGCAGCTGCCCCACATCGTTGTCGACGCCCCAGGCCCGGCCCCAGACGCGCTCGAGCTCGCCCTTGTCCTCGAATCCGGGCTCCGGCTGGACGCCGAACATCTTCATGGTCTCGTTGTAGATGTGGACGCCCGAGGCGTT
>JANNSW010000503.1:0-17537 GCA_031403055.1 Hyphomicrobiaceae bacterium
CCCAGGATCAGCCGCGGCAGCGTGTCGGCACCCTGCAGCGCCACGCCCGCGAGCCAGCCGGCCGGGATCAGCGGCAATGTCAGCCAATCCGGCAACCGCAGGCTCGCCAGGTCGATGAGACTCGCGACAACGAGGGCGACCGCGAGCCCGGCTGCGATGGCCAGCTCGATTGGAAGCGTCGCCGGATGTGCCGCCAAAGCGATCCAGCACGCCGCATAGATGGCCGAAACGCCGATCCCTGCCATCGCCAGTTGCGCGCGGTCGATGCGGAGCTCGGTCTGTGCCACGGGGATCCTGCTGTGTCGTAGGGCGTGGTGCCGGCGGCCGGGCGATGTTGCCCGGCCGCCCGCTTTCGTCAGGGGCTGAGGATGAAGTCGGTCTGCGTGATGGAGGCAATGTTGGCGACGCCCGTCAGCTGGACCGATGCGCTGCCGCCGATGGTGACGAGAACATGCGCACCGATGTCGGCGATGACGACTTGGGCATTGAAGATCGCGGCTGTCACTCCCAGGGCCCGGATGTCGAGCAGGTCTTGTCCACCGCCGGCAGGATCGAAATCGAAGCCGGCTGACACGGTGTCGTTGCCAAACCCGCTCGCGAACACCAGCGTGTCGTTGCCCAGGGTGACGTTGAAGGTGTCATTGCCGCCGCCGCCGGTCATCGTGTCGTTGCCGATGCCGCCGTTCAGCGTATCGTTGCCAGCTCCGCCCGTGATCTGGTTGTTGGTGTTGTTGCCCGTCCCGGTGAAGTTGCCGGCGCCGGTGAAGGCGAGGTTCTCGATGTTCGCGTTCATCAGGGTGACGTTCGTCAACGACGTCCGGATGGTGTCGATGCCGGCGGTATCGGTCAGGACGACCATTTCTCCGAGCAAGTCGATGACATAGGTGTCATTGCCGGTTCCCCCGTTCATGAAGTCGAAGCCAGCCCCGCCGTCGAGCGTATCGTTGCCGGCTCCGCCAGTGATCGTGTTGTTGAGGGTGTTGCCGGTGCCGGTGAAATCGCCGGCTCCGGTGAAGGTGAGATTCTCGACGTTGGCGCCATTGGTCGCGAGCGAGAAGCTCGCGAGTGTCGTCTGGATCAGATCGGTGCCCTGGCCTGCGAGCTCGGTCACGACGTCGCCGGTGCTGTCGACGACGAAGGTGTCGTTGCCGGTGCCGCCGACCATGGTGTCGTTGCCGACCCCGCCATTGATGGTGTCGTTGCCGCCGAGACCCGAGATGCTGTCATCACCCGCCGTTCCGGTATGGGCCTGGGATAGATTGGTGCCGATGATCAGGTCGCCAACGACCGTGGTCGCAGCCGAGGTGACGGTCTCGGCATTGCCCTGGTTGTCGGTGAAGGTCGTCACCACCCGCAGTTGCTGCCCGACCTGGGCCGCGCCCGGCGTGAACGTCGCGCCAGTTGCACCCAAGATCGGAACCCAGGTGGCGCCGTTGAACGACTGCCATTGGAAGTTGAACACCGTGCCGGCGGTACCATTTGGGTCGGTGATGCCGTTGGCGAGGGTCAAGGCCTGCCCTTCGGTCGGCCTCGTATCGCTGATCGTGACATTGCCGACCGGCGCCTGATTGACGGCGAACACATTGACAGTGAGCGCCTGCGTATCGGTCAGTCCGCCGCCATCGGTCACCCGGACCGTGACGTTGTAGGAGTTGTTCAAACCCACATCCGTCGGCGCTGCGAAGTTGGGTGGCGTCACGAAACTCAAGACACCGGCCGCATTGATCGTGAACCGTGCCGCATCGGCTCCGAGCAGAGCAAAGCTCGAGCCGACCGTCGTCTGGGCGTCGGTGAAATTGACGTCCGTGACGATCGCGTTCGAGCCGGACGCGAAGGCAATGGTCGCCGCTGCGCCGCCGCCGTTCGACGAGATCGTCGGCGCCGTGTTGGCGACAGTGCCGACCGTGACCGCCACCCGGCCGACATCCGAGCCGCCATTGCCGTCGGAGACGGTGTAGTCGAACTCGACGACTCCGGTGAAACCGGTTGCCGGATTGAAGATCAGCCGTCCCGAGACGAGCTGCACCGTGCCGTTGGCGATGGCGATCGGGGCATCGCCTTCGAGCACCGGCGTGCCGTTGATCGAGGTGATCCTGAGGACCTGACCGACGTTGGGGTCGATGTCGTTGCCGAGCACGTTGATCGTGATCGGGGTGTTGACCCGGACGGCCGCGAGGTCGTCGACGGCGAGGGGCGCGACGTTGATGTTGACGTTGGGATTGGCCGTGGTGAAGAGGCCATCGGCGAAGCCCAGCTGCTCGGTGTTGCGCAGCGTGTCGATGCCGTCGGCGCCGACATTGTCGGTCACCGTGGTGACGCCGCCGACCGTTGTGACCGTGTAGTCGGCCCGGTTGCCGGTGAAGACCGCCGTGTCGATGTCGCCCGGCGTCGGCGCATTGAGGATCTCGCGGACAATGGCGAGCTGGCCGGGGTTGATGGTGCCGGCGAACATCGCCGCCTGCAGCTGCGCCATGCTGTTGACGGTGAGGATCTCCGCGCCCGTGCCGTCCGGATTGGCGCGGACGCTGATCCTGACGTTGAGCCAGCGATCGCCATCCAGGATGTCGTTGCCGCCGCGGCCCTCCATGATGTCGTTGCCGTCGCCGCCGAGGATGATGTTGCCGCCGCTGAAGGACGTGGCACCACCCAGGACCTGTGCCTGCAGGCCGTTGATGAGGGCGACCTGCGCTGCGTTATTGAGGGCGTTGTTCTGGCCCGAGGTCGGGTCGATCGCGGTCAGCTCGAGCACCGTGGCGTTGTCGCCGCGCAGGATGTCGCCCGCGTTGCCGCCGGAGAGAGCCTCGACGAGGTCGAAGCGGTCGCGGATGGCATCGCGGTCGGGCGGAAGCAGGCCGGTGAAGAACAAATCCGCATCAGCGGCCACGTTCCCCTTGTGGGTCACCCAGTCGAAGCCGAGCATGCCCTCGAAGCGCTCGGTGCCGAGGCCGGCGACCATGATGTCGTCGCCCGATTCCGAGTCGTAGTCATCATTGCCGCCGTCGCCGAAGATGACGTCGTTGCCGACAACGCCGCTGTCCTGGAACGGATTGCCGTTGTCGCCCTGGAGGAGATCGGCCTGGTCGCCGCCCTCGATCCAGTCGTCGCCCTCGTTGCCGAAGACGATGTCGGCCGAGTCGCCGGCGCTGATGAAGTCGTTGCCGGTGCCGCCGAACGTCTCTTTCGGATCGCGGCCGGCGACGACGAAGTCGTTGCCGTCGCCAGCGAGGATCAGGTCGCCGGTGCCGGCACCCGCACTGAGCACGTCGTTGCCGGCGCCGCCCTTGATGTTGTCGATGCCGAACGAGTCGGTGATGATGTCGTCGCCGTCGCCGCCGTTGAGGATGTCGTTGCCGGCTCCGCCTTCGATCCGGTCGTTGCCGCCGTCACCCCAGACCGCGTCGTCGCCGATGCTGGCGATGAGGATGTCGTTGCCGCTCGGGTTGGCCAAGTTGCCTGGATTGGTGCCGCCCAGCACCACGTGCTCGCCACCGCTGAACTTGAGGTAGTTCGTGTCGAGGCCGGGCGTGTTCGGATTGTTGCGGCTAACCAACGGGTTGAGGGTGGTGCCGCCAACCGGATCGGCGCTGCCGAGCCCCTCGTTGAGCTGCTTCGACTGGTCGATCTCGAGAATGAAGTTCGGCGTCGAGAACAGGTCGGCGGGCAGGTGCATCCCGTCGGTGCCGAGATCGGTGTTCTTCTCGACCAGCGCGGTGAACGAGTTGTTCTCGAGCTCGGTCAGGAAGTTGGTGCCGGCGAGGCGGTGCAAGTAGTAGAGCCGGTCGCCATCCTGCAGCTTCTCCATCTGCGTCTCGAACACGAAGTTGAAGGTCGAGCCGAGCAGGCCGCCGAACGGCATATGCCTCTCGGCGAGACCGCCGATCCAGAGGTCGACGAGGTTGAGGCCGGTTTCCACACCCGCCCAGGTGCCGGTGCCGTTGAGGAAGTCGACTGCATCGGGAGGCGGCGTTCCGGTGCCGAACACGATCGCCTCGGCGGCGGCCCGCTTGCCGGCGAGCGTCGTTTCGGACGTGATATCGATGTGCGTGCCGTAGGCGGCGATGAAGTTGACGATCGAGAGCTCGTGCGCCAGGTGGCCGGCGAAGTCGACCCAGCTGTCATAGGGCTTCAGCTGGCTGTCGCCGGTGCCGTCGAAGAACTCGCGCCGGGCATCGTTGAGCGTGGGAATGCCGGTGTCGCGGCCCCGCGCGATGTTGATCGAGGGCAGGTCGAGCGGCAGGCCGAGCAGGTTGTTGCGCAGCACCCCCGTGACGAACTCGTCGATCTCGTTGGCGACCTGTCGCGTCATGCCGCGAATGACGGCGCCTGCCGCCACATCGGCGGAAATGGTGCCGTTGTTGTCGAATGCGAGCGGGTTGAGGAAGGCCTGGATGAGGCCGATGTCGTTGGTCGTGCCGTCGGGATTGAGGCGCGCGATCGTCTCGGTCAGCATCGAGTGGCCGAAGCGGTAGACCGTGTGGGCGAACTCGGCGAAAATCGCGGGATCGATGGTCGAGTCGTAGCCGGCGAAAATGTTGACCTCCGGCTGCACCTTGCGGGCGAACTCCTCGAACACCAGGTGCTGGTACTGCATCTCGGTGCCGAAGCGGGCGGCCTGGAAAATGCGCTCGCCGTTCCAGGAGCCGTCCGGCAGCTGCCACTGCGCGATGAAGGCCGCATCGCCAGTCGCGAGGATCGTCTGCTGGAATTGATCGACGAGCCGGTTGTGCTCCGAGTGGAAGACGTGGTGGACGGAGGTGAGGCCGATGTTCTCGTTGCCGCGGCCGTCGCCGGTGGCGAAGTGGGCGTCGAGCAGCTCGTTGTCGTAGGTGGTCGCGGTGGCGCCGCCAACGACGCCCGTCTGGTCGAAGTGGTCGTCGGCCGAGGTGTTGGCATCGGCGGCACGGCCGTTGGGCGCTGCGGTGTGCGCGATGTCGTCGAGGAAGCCGTGACCGGTCTTGAAGGCATTGGCCGGGATCGCGATGCCGCCCGCTGCGCCTTCGACGAGACCCGTCGCGGTCACGATCTGGGCAAAGCCGTTCGCTCCCGGAATGAACTTGCCGTACTGGTCGGTCGCCAGCAGCGGCACGTTCGTCACGTCGGCGTCGGTGAGCGTGATGCCGAGCAGGTTGGCGGCCTGGAGCTTCACGTCGGCCCAGGTGCCGATGCCTCCGCTCGCGCCGTCGAGCAGGCGGCCGGTAGCGACCGGGTCGCCATTGCCGTCGAGAGCGTACTCGCGCAGGAACACCTGGTGGGAGGGGTGCGAGGTGTAGGTCTGGTTCTGGTCGACGAAGGGCGTCGTGGTGTTGCGGGCCTCATCGCCGTTCAAGCCGAATGGCGTCGCACGCGTCAGCACCATGAAGTCGTTGACGCCCGCAACAACCTCATCGCCGTCGCCGGGGATGCCGTTTGGGCCATGCGTCCGAAGCGGGTCGTCCGCCGCGAGCGGGATGAAGACGATGCTGTTGCCGCCCTTCGTCACGAGGTCGAGGCCGTGATCGAAGAACTGACCGAAGAAAGTCATCCACGAGTTGAAGGGGGCGGAGAGGCCCTCGTCGGGAGCGACGTTGGGAATGAAGAACGAGCCGTTGGCCAGGACCGTGGGGGTCGGGCCCGCCGCATCGACGGCCGCCGGGTTGTTGGCGGTCTGGTCGACGATCAGGTTCGAGATGATGCGCGGTTGGGAATCGAGGACGAAGCCGGGGTTGCCGTAGTCGGTGCCGCCCTCCGCTGGCCGGAAGTCGGCTGGCAGCAGGCGCGGAAAGAGCTGGTCGGCGGCGCCGAAATTCTCCTGCCCGGGAACCAGGTTGTTGAAGGTGCCATCGACCGTGCGCAGGCCGAAGGGTAGCGTCGGGTCGCCGACGAGGGTCGCGAGGTTCGCGCCGCCTGCATGCTGCTCGGCGATCAGGATTTGATCGAGGATGAACTGCAGATCTGATCTGATAAGGGTTACCATAGCTTCCTCCAATTGGGCCTTCGGCGCAGCCGAATGTATTCACGCCCATTATTGGGCGTGCGGTGTTAGTCTCTAGGAATTATCCGAGCTTCATTGCTTCTTGTGCACGCAATCGGCTGATTGCAAGCGCAGGAATGATTTAGCTGCGACAGGTTGTTGGCGCGTTATTGGGCTTCGCCCGGCTTTTTTGCCTGTGCCGGGTCAGAACCGTCCTCGATGACCCAACCATCTCATATTGGGACGGCATCCGTAAAACAACTCAATGGAATATGGTTTACTGTACAGATGACGCGGTCAGTCGATCCGTACGCCGCTTCGAAGCGGCGGATACGCATAGCTGTGGTCACCCACACCGGCCCAATCCGTACGGGTTTGTTTCCTGGAGCGAGGCTGGAGGGGAGGCGTCGACGACCCGGCTACTTCCCTACTTGCTGTAAAGCCGCCCCAGCTCAGGCAGCTTGTCCTCGATACCAGCGAGCCGCAGGCAGTGCCAGGCGAGCGCGTGGTTGGATGAGGTGACGGGAATGCCGAGATCGCGCTCGATGCCCGCCGCCGCGTCGAGCAGGCGGATGCTCGTGCACGACACGAACACCATGTCGACCTTGGCCCGCGCCGTGATGGCGGCCACGCCCCGTTTCAGGCTTTCGCCCGAGATCTTGGCCGCGCGGTTGTCGTCCTCCTCGTTGAAGGAGCCGAACACCGGCACCTCGTAGCCCTTGTTCTCGATGTAGGACTGCACGATCTCGTTGACGTCGCGCCGATAGGGGGTCAGCACGCCGATGCGCTTGGCCTTGAAGGCATCGAACGCGGCAAAGGCTGCCGTGATCGGGGTCGTCACCTTGGCGTTGGGACGCGCCTTCTTGACCAGCTCGAACACGCGCTCCTCGCCCAGCACCATCGAGGCCGAGGTGCAGCCATAGCCGATCACATCGAGGCGGACGCCCGGCAGGATCAGGTCGGTGGTCGCGGTGAGCGAGGAGGCCATCGCACGCAGCGTCTCGGGCGTGATGGTCGAGGAGTTGGCGATCCGCGCCGCATAGAGCGCCACGCCCGGCAAACGCGGGATCACGCGCGAAAACTCGTGCTCGATGGTGTGGTCGGTGCCCAGCACGATCAGGCCGATGGCGGCCCGCGCCGCTAACCCGGCATCGACCTCGAAGGGGAGATGCTCGATCAGCTCGCTGGCTGGCAGTCGCGGCTCCTTGCGGGAGCGCGCGGACGTCCTCGGGCTAGCGGAACCCAGACTCATGAAGTCCTCCTCTGTCGCTCCCGCCAGGCGGCGGCATTGCCTGGGAACGCGGCCTACTTCGCAGCCGCTGTCACCATGATCTCGACAGATAGTCGGGACCGGCGAGCTTGGCCTCGACGGTCGCACGCGCTGGTGTGTTACCGGCGGAGACCCAGCCGTCCCACACGCCGTTCATCTCGGCGAACTTGGAAATGTCGGCGAGCCAGATGTTGGTGGTGATGATCTTCGTCTTGTCGGTTCCGGCCGCCTTCAGGATGCGATCGATGTTTTCCAGGATCTCGGCGGTCTGCTCCTTGACCGATTTGCCCTTGGTCTTGTTGGCGACCTGGCCGGCCAGATAGACCATGTCGCCATGAACCACGGCCTGGCTCATGCGCGGCCCGACTTCGATACGCTTGATGGTCATTGCCTGTTTCCCTCAACTCGGTTCACCGGGGCCCTCGCCGGACCCTTCGCGGCGAACAATACAGGGGCTGGAACCGGGAGCCAAGCGCCGTACTGCCCGCCAGAAGGGCCAAAAACGCAAAGCACGGCTGCGCCCTGTGCGGGTGCGACCGTGCTTTCGTAGAGCTGGTTGTCGGACGAGGCCGAGCTTGTCAGCCGCTGCGAGCCCTATGGCCGGCGCAGCGTGATCTCGACCGGATGACGCTCATCCCAGAATGAGCGTGCAACGTCGCCGGGCGTGAGGCCGATATCCAGCAGCTCGCGCTCGGAAAGGCGCGAAAGCTCCGCCGACAGCGCGCGGCGGTCATTGTGCTCGCGCAGCGAGCCGCCAACGACACCGAAAACAGCATTGCCCAGGCACTCGAGCGCAAAAGCCATGGCGCCAGCACGGCCAGAAACGACATTGTTGAAATTGCTCATAGTGATCTCCATTCTTTCGTTCTTGGTATTGAGAGCTCGACCGGCCATTCGACCTGGCGTTACTCTGTTTTGTGCAACGCAATATGCATGCTGCGGCGCACGTTAGCCAGGGGAAACCGCGCATGCGCTCCATGCAAAAAACGCATGACGTTTTAATAAGAGCGTCACAATTCGCAGAACTGATTCGAATTCTCGAGGTTTTTCATAGCGATGATGAAATTGCCAGGAACCCGCCTGCGAGATCGGCTCGGGGCCGCCTGCCGACCAGATGGGTCCCTTCGTCGAGCCAGATGCCCGCCCGAGGGCGAGGCATCCCATTCGACCTCGCCCGCCGCCGCCATCGCGCCGACCTCAGCCGGGGCCGTAGTACTGCTCGGCCGGCACGACCGCTGGCGGCGCCCCATTGGGCCCCACAAAGGTATCGATCGCGTACTTCTGGCCGGTGCTCCGCTCTTGGATCACAGCAAAATAGTGAGGCCAGCGTCCATCGATCAGCACGCCCTTGGACATCGGCGCCAGGATCTCGTGCCCGCGAATGAGGCCATGGCGCTGCATCACCATCATATAAGCGGTCGCGTTGGTCGCCTCATCGACGCAATCCTGCTGGGTGGGGTCGCCGCCAGCGGTGAAATCGATCCCCGCGCGATCAGTGGCGGTTCCCGTGGCCGGCCCTACCTTCGTCTCGATCCAGGCGAGCGTCTTGGCGATGCCGCGCCGCTCCTCGACGGGCGAGCTCGAGCGCACATTCGCGCGCATGATGTTTTCCATCTCCCAGATGTCGGCGCGGGAGAAGATGAACGAGTGCTGGACTTTGCAGCCATGGGCGCTGCAAACGGTCACGGTGTCGCCGTCGGGCGCGACGGCGCCGAACTGCGAGAAGTGACCAGCCGGGGGCCCGGAGCCTGCAAAGCTGCAGGCCTGAAGGATCAGCGTTGCCAGTACGCACGCCAATCCACGCCCCCCACGGTACGCGATACCAGACAAAGCCATGGGGACCTCTTGATCCGGAAGAGTCCCCCGACGTGATGAATGTTCTCTTAACAGTGGAATGCGGGCCGGCCCGCGACCGCATGCCGACCGAACGGGGCCGGTTTCGCGGCGGTTGTGGGGCGCCAGTGTTCCCTCCCATTCATTCGATTCCCGCGAAGCTGGATCAACGAACGGAAAGAGGGAGCACAAACAAGGAGGGGGCTGTGGATCACTGGCCGTGCGCGGCACGGCGGAGGCAAATTGGCCGCGCAGCAGGTAACGGTTTGGAAAGCACAATTCGAATTGCAATTGGGCAAATCGCCCCAAAGCACAATGCCAGTGGACAAATTCCCTGCCTTTGCCTTAGTGTCCACGACGAATTGCAGGAGGGTTGGGCGTGAAGAAAACCGGCGCGGTCGCAAATTTCGAGGGCGATGGCGAAGTTCTCGACGTCTATGTCGGCGCGCGAGTGCGCATGCGGCGCATCCATTTGGGGCTGCAGCTCGACGACATGGCGATGATGAGCGGCTTGCCGATCGAGGCGCTGAAGGCGCTCGAGGACGGATCCGCCAAGGTCACGGCATCCTTGGTGCTGCAGTTGAGCCAGTTGCTGGAGGTTCCGGTGTCGTGGTTCTTCGAGGGCGTCGGTCCCGCGGGCGAGCTCGAGTTCGGCGGCCAGGCCCGCAGTCCTGCCTCGGTTGCCTATCTGTCGCGCGAGGCCGAGGACCTGGAGAAGCTGCGGTTCTGCTATCAGAGCATTGGCAATAGTGGCTTGAAATCAATTCTGATGGCTGTCGCCCATATGCTGGCCGACTATCACGTCACGTCGAGCAACACGCTGCCGCGTGATGCCAACTGATGCGCGCTCGCGCGTGCCGATAGCCCAGTTGCTTTGGCGCGGCCCACTTCGACCAATCCGCCAGGATTTGCGTCCGGTGCTGGCGCCGGGTCGCCTGCCGCCCTGAACGGGCGCCCCCTTCGGCCGGATGCGGCGAGCACGGCACATCACCCCGCCGGCGGCGGCCATGCCGCCACCTCGCGCCCCACACGCCAAGATCTTTTGATTGCGCTTCATTTCCCTGCATATTGCCACGTATATTCAGATGGTTAATATGGATTTTATCCTGTGCATATTCTGTGTGTAAATTGTTGATAACCGCTCACCGGAAGGTTCCTCGACAGAACGCGCGCTGACCGGCCGCGATCCGCGCGCTATCTCTAGTCTCCCAAGTCGAGATTGGAGGCTGTCATGGCGTCTGCACACCCGAGTACTCTGGCCCAACCAACTTCGCTCGACCTCAACCCGCGCAGCCGGACCGGCGCACCGGCCAGTAAACCATTGCTCGAGGATCTTCGCCTCGACTATGGGCCGATCCAGGACATTGGTGAGTTCCTGCTGCGCTGCAATCGTTGCCTCGGGGATTGCGGTATCGAGCTGCACCTGGTGCCGATCTCGGAGATCGCGCGCATCAATACTCTGGAGCAGTCGAGCTGGGGTCCCTTCACGCCGATCCTCGACACGCGCGTTACCGACCTCACAGCCGAGGAAAGCTATTGCTTCGTCGGGCGCAATCGCGACGGCCGCATCGTTGCCGTACAGGGAGGACGGGTGTTCGAGGGCGGCGAGCGATCGCTGCAGGACCTCGCCGACGACCAGTCGCTCTACTACGGCAAGGGTGGACAGCCGGGCCCAGGTCAGCCGACCTGCATCGTCACCTCCCCGTCGGCGCGTCTGATCAAGGGACGGTTCGTCTATTCGGGCGCCCTGTGGGTCCATCCGGAGTTTCGCGGCTTCAATCTCGCGGCCCTGCTGCCTCGCATGTCGCGGGCCTATGCGCTGGGCTGCTGGGGCACGGACGTGACTTTCGCCTTCGTCAGCGACCAGATCTCGAGCAGTCCGCTGTTCCGCTCCTATGGCTATCACAAGCTGGAGCCGAGCTACTCGATTTTCTACAACGGCAAACAATCCTACCAGGGCTCGCTGATGTGGATGGATCAGGACGAGCTCGTCGCCGACATGCTGGAGTTCGGATCAGTTGGCATTGCGGAGATTGATCGACGTATCGGTCTTGGCCGCGGAAAGAATAAATCGGCTGCCGTCGGCTAGCGCGACGGGGGACGTCACGCGGCAATAGCGCAGCCGGGTCGCCCCATAGTTCGGGAAGTCGACCAGCGCATCGACCTGATCGAAAATCTCCCGCTGGGAATCTTCGGCCTGTTTGCGCGTGCTGGCGACCCAGGCCGCGTATTGGGGATCGGCGTAGTTCTCGAGCGATTTCGGGCGCGGATCGCGCGCATGCATCGACCACGACGGGTTGAAAGGCGTGAAACCCTGGCCAAGATGGTCGAGGATCATCCGACCGCTGTCACGATCGAGACGCGACAGCGACCAGCGCCCGAAAAACGCCTTGTCGAGCCGCCGGGTGAAGGCTTCGAGGGTCCCGGCTCTGCTGTCACCCAGGACCGACCTCAGGGCGGGCAGCAGGGGCGAATGGCCCGGCGGGATCGTCCGGTTCAACAGGCGCGGCACCCCAGTCAGCTTCGCGATTCGCGCCGCGCCGATCAGGCTCGACAGCACTGTGAGGGTGTCCTCGGACCGCTGCAGCACCGTATACTGCCATTTTTCGGCCAGCACGTTCAGCGAAATCACCCGCCACTCCGACCTGAAGATGATCAGCAGCAGCTCGGTCAGCACTTCATCATCGACGATCCGGGGCCGGCAGTTGATCACCAAGCCATCGCCGCGGCGTTTGACATCGATCCAGCCGAGATTTTCCACGGCGTAGCTGGCAAATCCGCGCGGGTTCTCGACCCAGCCCCAACTCAGTGCCGCCGCGCAGCCATCACCGGGCCAGAACCGCCTTTGCCTATCGATCAGTTGATGATGATAGACGGCTTGGTATGTCGCGCTGCCCATTTGTCCCGATTTGCAAGTACGCCACACCCGAGCGGTCCGGCGTCATTCGTCGATGACCGGTCTGTCATCGCACGAGCTTCGGCTGTTATGCGGGCATTAGAATAACATTCTCCTACTGGCGGTCAACCACGGCTTGCGACTGCCAATTGCAGCAGAGTGAACGGCGCCTGTGACCTGCAGGCCACGTCGCGCCGGAAACCGACATGGAGCGAGCGAATTTACCTAAATTGAAACACAAAATGGTAGGAACCTTCGCGGGTGGGTATTCCGTGGACGGCACGCTCGTGCCGGTTTTCCGGCTTGCCTCGGCTCAAGACGCCCTCGATCAGGGGGCGAGGCTGACAGGAGTGATGTCGGGGATGGGGATGTTCGTGCGCCGATCGCTGAAATGGCTGCCGATCCTGGCCACTGGTGTGGTCGTGCTAGTGGCCGGTTGCAGCTCGGCGCCACCACCACCGGTAGCGACTTCCCTGCAGTTCGCCGATGCTGGTATCGTGCCGCAGGCCGCTCTGATGGAGGCACCGGCCTTCGCGCCCGCCAGCCCGAGCGTTGCCGCGAGCAAACCGCCCTCGCTCCCCCATGGCCTCGCGATCGAGCGCAAGGATGCGATCGCGAAAGTCGGCAAGCCCTATCGAATCGCCGGCAGATGGTATTATCCCAGGCATGATCCGGACTATGACGCGACCGGCTCGGCCTCCTGGTATGGCCCCAAGTTCCACGGCAAGAGGACGGCGAACGGCGAAACCTACAACCAGAACCGCCTCACGGCCGCGCATCCGACGCTACCGATGCCGTGCTATGTCACCGTCACCAACATCGCCAACGGCCGCACCATCGTCGTGCGCATCAACGACCGCGGCCCCTATAAGCGCGGCCGCATCATCGACCTCTCCAAGCGCGCAGCCGATCTGCTCGGCTACACCGGTCACGGCACCGCCAATGTGCGCGTCCGCTATCTGCGGGCGGCTCCGCTCGGGGCGGACGAGGCGTTCGAGCAACAGTTCCTGGCAAGGCAACCCTGGTATCGCAGCACGCTCGCAAGCGCTGAGGCCGCGCCTGCACCGAGCTCCGACTGGTCGGTAGCGAGCGCGGCGATCGAGACGGGCTCCATTGCCGGCGCCGGCAGCCCTTGGCCGGATGCCGAGACGATGACGCCGGCCAGCGACCCACAGCCGCAATCGACCCGAGCGGCCGCCCGGTCGGCCCTCCCCGAGCGGTAATGCGGCATGGCCTGCGGACCTGGCTTCCACTCGGCCAAGCCCGAGCGGCAAACCGGTCCGGCGACCAGGCTATCTCGGGTTGATTTCCAGGGCGCGACCGCTACTCTATGTGCCATCGTAAGGCGGCAGCCGCCCGCCAGTGCCAAACCGACGGACCCGATGAACGCCATGGCCCATTCCCTGCGGCGCCTCGTCCAAGGCGCATCGATTGTTTGCTTGGCATGCGCGCTCTTGGTGCTCGGCGTGGCATCGACCGCGCGTGCCGCCTTCGAGAGCGCTGCGGAATACGTGATCCTGATGGATCATGGCAGCGGCGCGGTGCTCTACCAGAAACAGGCCGACGTGCTCGTGCCTCCTGCGAGCATGAGCAAGCTGATGACGGTTGCAGTTGTCTGCCGGGCGCTGCGCGAGGGCAAGATCACGCTCGATACGACCTACAAGGTCAGCGTGCATGCCTGGCGTACCGGTGGCGCGCCCTCGGGAACTTCCGCCATGTTCGCCGTGCTCGGCTCGGAAGTGAAGGTCAGCGATCTGCTGCGAGGCATGATCATCCAGTCCGGCAACGATGCCGCCATCATCATTGCCGAGGGAATGGCAGGCAGCGAGGACGAGTTCGCCAAGCTGATGGTCGCCGAGGCTCGCCGCATCGGCCTCAAGAAGGCGACGTTCGGCAACCCGAGTGGCCTGCCCAACCCCAATCAGCTCATGACGGTGAAGGAGCTGGCGCAGCTCGCCCGATTTCTGATCCGAGCCTACCCGGAATACTATCCGATTTTCGGCGAGCGGCAGTTCGATTTCAACAACGGCAAGAAAACCTTTAAATTCTACAATCGCAACCCGCTGTTGGCGTTGGAGATCGGCGTCGATGGATTGAAGACCGGCCATATCAAAGATTCGGGCTATGGCCTCGTCGCCTCGGCGCGTCAGCTCGACCGGCGCCTGATCGTCGTGGTCGCCGGCACCAAGTCGGAGAACGAGCGTACGGCAGAAGCAAAGAAGTTGCTCGAATGGGGCTTTCGCAGCTTCAAAGAGGTCGACATCTTCGATCCCGGTGAGATCGTCGGATCGGCACGCGTCTGGGGTGGCTCGAGCTATCTGGTGCCGCTCGTTGGCGAGAACGGCGTGAAGATCATGGTGCCGCGCACAGCCGGCCAGAGCCGGTTCAAGGCCACCATCGTCTACGATGGACCGCTGAAACCGCCGATCAAGAAGGGTGATCAGGTGGCAATTCTCAGGGTCGTCAGCTCGGATTCCGGCGTCAACGAGGTCGCACTCTATGCGGGCGAGGACATCGACCAGGCCGGCATCATGGCGCGCGGCCTCGACAGCCTGGTGCTGATGGCTTTCGGCTGGTTGCTGTGACAGCGCACGAGGCATCGCACTGCCGTGGCTGAGAGCCGGTTCATCACACTCGAAGGCGGGGAAGCCGCCGGCAAGTCGACGCAATCGCGCCGGCTCGCGGCCCGGCTCAGGGCGGCCGGCCATGGCGTCATCGAGACGCGCGAGCCCGGCGGATCGCCCCTCGCCGAGCGCATCCGCGCCCTCGTGCTCAGCGAGCGGCCGGCTTCGTCCGAGGCCGAGTTCCTGCTCTTCTCCGCCGCCCGCGCCGAGCATCTGCAGGCAACGATCCGGCCAGCGCTGGCGGCCGGAAGCTGGATCGTCTGCGACCGTTTCATCGATTCGACCCGCGTCTACCAGGGCGATCTCAATCGGATCGACGCCGCATTCCTCGCCGTCATCGAGCGCCACGTCGTCGGCCCGACCATGCCCGCGCTCACTTTCGTGCTCGATCTGCCAGTCGCGGCAATGCGCGAGCGGATGCTGCAGCGCCCGGACGCCAACCGATTCGATGCGGCCCGCGACCGGGAGCACGAGCTGCGCCGTGACGGGTTTCTGCGGATCGCACACGCGGAGCCCGAACGGTGCGTCGTGATCGATGCTTCGGTGAGCGAGGACGAGATCGCGGCAAGGCTCTGGTCAATCGTGACGGCGAGGCTCGCGCCATGAGCCGGAAGCCCCGCGCCGTGGCCATCGCCGAGGACGCCGCGCCGGAAGCCGACAGGCTCGAGGGCTTTGCCCATCCGCGCCAGACGACCGCGCTGATTGGGCAGGAAGCCGCCGAGCGTGAGATGGCGGGTGCACTCGTGTCCGGACGCCTCCATCACGCCTGGCTGCTCGCAGGGCCCGAAGGGGTCGGCAAGGCAACGCTCGCCTACCGCTTCGCGCGAGCGGCACTCGACGCAGGCCGCGGCGAGGCCCGGTTTGCCGATCCTGGCCCGCCAACGCTCGACGTTGCGCCCGAGAGCATTGCCGCGCGCCAGGTGCTCGCCCTATCCCATCCGGGTCTGATCGTGATCCGGCGGGCCTGGGACGCCAAAGGCAAGCGCTTCCCGACCGCAATCGGGGTCGACGAGGTGCGCCGGCTGAAGCCCTTCCTCGGCTTGACCGTCGCCGATGGCGGCAGACGCATCGTGATCGTCGACCGCGCCGACGAGTTGAACATCAACGCCGCTAATGCTCTGCTGAAGTCGATCGAGGAGCCGCCATCGGGCACGGTGTTCCTGCTGATCGCATCGGAGCCGGGCCGGCTGCTGCGCACGATCCACTCCCGCTGCCGCCGGCTCGATCTGCCACCGCTCGGCATCGAGGCTCTGTCGCGCGCGCTGGCTCACGTGCTGGCCGCCGCCGGCAAGGAGCCGGTTGCTCCGGATCGCCTCACTCTGCTTCACGGTCTGTCGGGCGGCAGCGCCCGGCGCGCCCTCGTGCTCGCTTCCGGAGCCGGCCTGAAGCTCTACGACCGGGTCGTCGCGCTCGCCGCCAAGCTGCCCAAACTCGATGCCGAGGCCGGGCAGAAACTTGCCGACGAGCTTTCCCCGCTCAGCGCCGAGCAGGAGCTCGAAACCTTCTTCTCGCTTTTGCAGGGGCTGATCGGCCGGCTGGTGCGCCATGCCATGACGGGCACGGGCGCGCTCGGCGGCGAGGTTGGCATCGCTGCCCGGATCGGCGAGCCGGGCAAGCTTGCCTCCTTCGCCGCCATGTGGGAAACACTGGCACGCGAAAAGGCCCAGACCCTCGCGCTCAATCTCGATCGCAAGGCGCTCATCCTCGATACGTTCCGCCGGCTCGAGACCGCGAGCCGCGGCTGAGCGAGCCCGAGAGCAAGCACCCGATCGCGCGACTGACCAGGAGCCTGCGGACCGACATGCCGAGCAAAAAACCGTTCTACATCACCACTGCCATCTCCTACCCCAACGGGCGCCCCCATATCGGGCACGCCTACGAGGCGATCGCGACGGACGCCATCGCGCGCTTTGCCCGGCTCGATGGCCGCGACGTGCTGTTCCTGACCGGCACCGACGAGCACGGCCTCAAGATGAAGCAGACCGCGGCCAAGGAAGGGCTCGAGCCGCGGGCGCTCGCCGACCGCAACACCGAGCTCTTCCGCGAGATGGTGGAGGCGCTCGGCTGCTCGCACGACGACTTCATCCGCACCACGGAAGAGCGCCACTACCGCTCCTGCGAGGAGCTATGGCGGCGCATGCGGGCGGCCGGCGACATCTATTCGTCCAAGTACGCGGGCTGGTACTCGGTTCGCGACGAGGCCTTCTATGGTGAGGAGGAGACCAAGGTCGGCGACGACGGCATCCGCCGCGGGGGCCAGGGCACGCCCGTCGAGTGGACCGAGGAGGAGACGTTCTTCTTCCGCCTTTCGGCCTTCCAGCAGCGCTTGCTCGAGCACTACGAGAAGCACCCCGATTTCATCCTCCCCGAGGAGCGCCGCAACGAGGTCGTGAGCTTCGTCAAGGGCGGGCTGCAGGACCTTTCCGTCTCGCGCACCACTTTCGATTGGGGCATCCCGGTGCCCGACGCTCCGGGGCACGTGATGTATGTCTGGGTCGATGCGCTGACGAATTACATCACCGGTGCGGGCTTTCCCGACGAGAAGTCCGCGCGCTGGCAGTACTGGCCGGCCGACGTCCACGTGATCGGCAAGGACATCGTGCGCTTCCACGCGGTCTATTGGCCGGCGTTCCTGATGTCGGCCGGATTGCCGTTGCCCAAGCGCGTGTTCGGCCACGGCTTCGTGCTGAACCGGGGAGAGAAGATGTCGAAGTCGGTCGGCAACGTGCTCGACCCCTTCGATCTGGTGAAGGGCTACGGCCTCGACCAGGTGCGGTATTTTTTCCTGCGCGAGGTGCCGTTCGGTCAGGATGGCACCTACAGCCACGAGGCGATCGTCACCCGGACCAACGCCGACCTCGCCAATGATTTCGGCAATCTGGCGCAGCGCTCGCTGTCGATGATCGCGAAGAATTGCGATGGCGTGATCCCGGTGCCGGGCGCGTTCTCGGCGGCCGACATTGC
>JANNSW010000504.1:0-2336 GCA_031403055.1 Hyphomicrobiaceae bacterium
GGCGCGGCAGCCCTCGTGGGCGTCCTCGCTGTCGAGCACGAGGCCGATCATCGCCTGCTCGTACTGCAAGGCCGCCGACATCGCCGAGAAGTCGCCCCTCGTGCTGAAGCTGCTAAAGCGGTCGTTGCTGCACGGGCGCGACATGGCCGAGTCGGCGGCCTTGCAGTACGAGCAGGCGATGATCGGCCTCGTGCTCGACAGCGAGGACGCCCACGAGGGCTGCCGCGCCTTCATCGAGAAGCGCAAGCCCGTCTTCAAAGGCAGATGATCGCCCAGAGCTGAGAAGAGACTGCCCATGGATTTCACGATCTCGACCGAGCAGGAGATGATCATTGCGACCGCCCGCAAGGTCGGCGAAGCCCATGGGCTCGACTACTGGAAGGCCAAGGACAAGGCGAAGTCCTATCCGGGCGAGATCTGGCAAGCGATCTGCGACGCGGGCCTCGCCGGCATCGCAGTACCGGAGGCCTATGGCGGCTCGGGCCTCGGCATGGTCGAGATGGCGCTGGTGATCGAGGAGTTGTGCGCGGCGGGAGCGGGCGGCACGCTCGCGCAGATTTTCATGCTGAACCCGATTTTCGGCGGCATGACGCTGGCCCGGCTCGGCAGCGAGGAGCTGAAGCGCGACCTGTTGCCGAAGCTGGTCAGCGGCGAGCGCACGTTCTGCATGGCGCTGACCGAGCCCGATGCTGGCACCAATAGTCTTGCCATCAAGACGTTTGCCAGGCGCGAGGGCAATGGCTGGCGGATCGATGGCCGCAAGATCTGGATCACCGGCGTCGATCGCGCCGACAAGATGCTGATCATCGCCCGGACGACGCGGCTCGAGGACAGCCCGCGCAAGACCCATGGCATCACGCTGTTCCTCGTCGATCGCGATCGCAAGGGGATCGGCTACGATCCGATCGAGAAGGTCGGCACCAACACGCTCACCTCCTCCTCGGTCTATCTCGACGACGTGAGGCTCGAAGCGGACGAGCAGATCGGAACGATCGACGGCGGCTGGAGCGAGCTGCTCGATGTGCTCAACACCGAGCGGATCGTGACGACGGCGGGCCTGGTCGGCACCGGGCGTCTCGCCATCCGCCTCGCGGTCGACTATGCAAACGGGCGCAAGGTTTTCGGCGACCGGCCGATCGGCTCCTATCAGGCGCTGCAGTTTCCCCTCGCCCAGGCCCATGCCGAGCTTTCGGCAGCACGCCTGATGAACCTGAAAGCGGCCTGGCTGTTCGATACGGGCCGGCCCTATGGCAGCGAAGCCAATGCGGGCAAGCTGATCGCCGCCCAGGCCTCGGCCGCTGCGATCGAGCGCGCCATGCAGACCATGGGCGGCATGGGCTATGCGGTCGACTCCCACCTGGAGCGGCTCTGGCGCGACAACCGCCTGTTCAGGTTCGCGCCGATCTCGGAGGAGATGGTGCTGAACTACATCGCCCAGCAGGATCTGGGCATGCCGCGATCCTATTGAGGAGGCATCAGATGACGAGCTTGCGAGCGCGACTGAACGAGCTCGGCCACGAACTGCCGACCCCTGCCACTAGCGTGGGCCAGTACGCCGGGCACATCATCACCGGCAATCAGTTCTGGTGCGTGCAGGGCCCTGTCGATGGCACCAAGCTCATCTACCAGGGGCGAGTCGGGCGCGACTACGACCTGAAGCAGGCGCAAGCGTGCGCCCGCTTCGTCATGCTGAACATTCTCGCTCAGCTCGAGATCGCGACCGGGGGCGACATGGACCGTATCGTCCAGGCCGTGCGCCTTGGCGGCTACATCTGCACCACCGAGGCCTTCACCGAGCACACGCTTGTCATGAACGCGGCCTCCGAGCTGCTGCACGAGACGCTCGGTGCGCGCGGCAGGCATGCCCGCTTCGTCGCCGGCTGCAATTCGCTGCCCTTCAATCTCGCGCTCGAGATCGAGGCGGTGCTCGAGGTCAGGAGCTGAACGGTCAGCCAGGCGTCAGCAGGCCGATGGCAGCCGCCGTCATCAGTGTCGCGAGCGTGCCCGCGACCAGCGTGCGGCCGCCCAGCTCGACGATCTCGCCGCGCCGCTCCGGCATCATGGCGCTGAGCCCGCCCAGCATGATGCCGAGGCTGCCGAGATTGGCGAAGCCACAGAGCGCATAGGTCATGATCAGCCGCGAGCGCTCGGTCAGCAGCTCGGGCGCGGTTGCGGCGAGCTGGAGATAGGCGATGAGCTCGTTCAGCACGGTCTTGACGCCGAGCAGCGCGCCAGCCGTCCGGCAATGCTCCCAGGGTATCCCCGTCAGCCAGGCGAGCGGCGCGAAGGCATAGCCGAGCAGCCCCTCGAAGGTGAGCCGCGGGCCGAACGGCGCC
>JANNSW010000505.1:0-2314 GCA_031403055.1 Hyphomicrobiaceae bacterium
CTCGGGACCGGCCGCGGCACCCGAGGCCAGCCGCCGCTTCGCCGAGCGCGAGGGCGATACGGCAGGCAACATCATCACCGTCGACATGGGCGGCACCAGCTTCGACGTCAGCATCACCTCGGACTGGCATGTGCCGCTCCACCGCGAGGGCACCATCGCTGGCCACTTGTTCGGCGTGCCATCGATCGAGATCCACACGATCGGTGCCGGCGGCGGATCGCTTGCTCGCGTCGACCGGGGCGGCTTCATCCATACCGGACCCGAGAGTGCGGGCTCGCAACCGGGACCGGCCTGCTACGGCCGTGGCGGGAGCCGTGCGACCGTGACCGACGCCAATCTGGTGCTCGGGCTGCTCGATCCGGCGCTCTTTGCCGATGGCCGCATGACGCTCGACGCGGGCGCAGCGGAGCACGCGATCGCCCATGATGTGGCGACCCCGCTCGGCCTCGGACTGCACGAGGCGGCAAGCCTCGTCGCGGTCAGTTGCGAGCAGAGCATGGTCGGCGCCATCTCGGACCTGACGGTCAAGCGCGGCATCGATCCGCGCGATTATCTGATGGTCGCGGGCGGCGCGGCAGCGGGTTTGCACGCAGCGGCGATCGCGGCCGAGCTGGGCATCGGTCGCGTGCTGGTGCCCCGCTTTGCCGGCGTGATGAGCGCCTTCGGCATCCTCACAGGCGACGTCGGCTTCACGTTCGGACGCTCGCTGCTGGCGGCCTCGGATCGCTTCGACTTTTCTCGCGTCAACGCGATGCTCGAGGGCCTGGAAGCAGAGGGCGATGCCTATCTCGACCGCATGGGATTTGCCGAGCCCGCCAAGCGCACACTCGAGCTGACCGCGCAAGCACGCTACGCCGGCCAGGTCTGGCAGCTCACTTTGCCGCTGCCCCGGCTGCGCATTGCCGACGCCAGCGCCCTCGCCGAAATCGTCGAGAGCTTTCATCGCCTGCACGAAACCCACTACTCGGTTCGCAGCGCCAATGACGCTGTCGAATTCACCGAATGGAATCTGCGGGCGGTTGGCCGAATGCCGGCGACCACCATTTCGGAGACTGCCCGATCCGGCCACGTGGCCACGGTCCGTTCCCGCCGCGCCTGGTTTCGCGAGGCGGGCGGAGCGGTCGAGACGCCGGTGCATGCCGTCGCCGATCTGCCCGCCGGACAGCGGATCGGAGGTCCCGCACTCATCGAGGACCGCCTCACCACGATCGTCGTGCCGCCTGGTGCGAGCGCGACCGTCACCGCCTATGGAAACATCATGATCACCATCGCGAGCACTCGAGGAGCAACGCCATGAGCGAGCCGATCGTCTACCTGAATGGCGAGTTCGTCCCCGAGAGCGCGGCTAAGGTCTCGGTGTTCGACCGCTGCTTCCTCTATGGCGACGGTATCTTCGAGGGGATCGCCGTCTGGGACCGCGCGCCCTTCCGGCTCGGACCCCATCTCGACCGGCTCTCGCGCGGCCTGCGCTACATGATGATCGACGAGCCGATGGACCATGCGGGTTGGCGCGCCATGCTTTGCGACCTGATCGGGCGCAACGGCATGCAGGACGGCTATCTGCGGCTGCAGATCAGCCGCGGCGAAGGCATGAGCTCGATCAAGTGGGAGAAGCGCCTGCTCAGGAAGCCGACACCCAATGTGACGGTGATCCCGATCGCGGGTTTTGCGAAATATTATGCCGGCCTGTTCGGACGAACGGACGCGCAGGGTTTGCGCGCGATCACCGTGCCGCGGCCCAGGATCGCCTCCCACGCCGTGCCGGCCGGCATGAAGCACTGCAACTATCTCGGCAGCGTGCTGGGAGCGATTGACGTGACGGGCCGCGGCGCCGACATCGGCGTCTCCGTCGGCCATGACGGCTTTGTCGCCGAGGGCATCGCCTACAATGTATTCTGTGTCGCGGGTGGTCGGCTCATGACGCCGCCGATCACACGCGACATCCTGCCCGGCATCACCCGGGCGACGATCATCGAGCTGGCCGGACAGAATGGCATCCCGGTCGAGGAGCGCGACTTCGATACCTACACCATGGCCTCCGCCGACGAAGCTTTCATCTGCTCGACGCTCGAGCTCGCCGTACCCGTCACCGAGCTCGACGGCCGGCGCATCGGTAGCGGACGGCCGGGCCCCGTGACGATGCGGATCGGCGAGCTCTTGAAGGAGGCGATGGTGCGCGAGGCGGGGGAGTTCCATCGCGGGACCGGTCAACCGAAGCCGAGGAAGACGCCAGCCCGATAGGAGACGCCCATGGACAATTACTCAGACCTGACCGGCAAGACGGTGCTCGTGACCGGTGGCTCGCGCGGGATCG
>JANNSW010000506.1:0-3507 GCA_031403055.1 Hyphomicrobiaceae bacterium
GTTGAAGGTCGAGACCGCGGCCAGCGTCTTGGCGATGATGGTCACGCTTTCATGGTCGAGCTCGTAGATCTGCTCGAGCAGACCCCCGATCGGGGAATCCTCGGCCGACTTGACCTCGAGCCCGAGGTCGCGGACCTGCTCGAGGGCTTTGTCGAGGCGCTTCAGTGCGGTGAGGGCGGGGGCCATGGCGGGGTGATCCTGTTGGCGGGCGGCGCGTCCTGCGCGGCGATCAAAATCCGGATACGCCCCGTTAGCATGGATGCGCGCGCGGTGAAACGGGGTCGGATGCGGCGTTCACCGCGCTGACCGGCTGGCCGCGGAGCACGTGGCGTTGTCGCCGTCCGTCGGCTATGGTCGGCGTTGCCATGCCCCCAGCCTTCGGCTCCCGCCTCTCGGTCGCAGCCTCCTTGCCCGGTTTCCGGCGCGAGCGGCGGCATGCGTTGAAGGTCGGGTTCCTGGCGCCGCTGTCGGGCGCGGTCAAGGCCTGGGGCTGGCCGGGTCTGAAGGGCTGCGAGATCTGGGTCGAGCGGGTGAATGCGGAAGGCGGCATCCGGCTCGCCAACGGACCGGCGCAAGTGGAGCTGTTCGCCTTCGACTGTGCCTACAGCGCTGGCCGGGCGCTGCAAGGCGCACGCAAGCTGGTGCAGGACGAGGGCGTGGAATTGCTGCTGATGCTGGGCGGCGACACGTTTCCCCCGGTGAAGGAGCTGGTCACGCAGGCCCGCGTGCTGACCTCGACGCTGCTGCCGAGCGACCTGTCGCCCGATACCGAGTTCCTGATTGCGCCCTCCGAGGTGCATCCCCTCTACAACGTGACCGGGGTCGAATGGCTGAGCGAGCGGCGCCCGGAGCTGCGCACGGCGGCGATCTGCGGTCCGCGCGACGCGCTCGGGCTGCCCTCGATCGCGACCTACCGTGCGGCGTTCGAGGCGGCTGGGATCGGGCTCGCGCGCGAGATCTTCTTCGAGGCGGCAACCGCCGATGTCGAGGCGATCGTCGATTCGATGCTCTCGGTTTCCCCCGACATCCTGTGCTGGAGCACAAGCTATGAGCCGTTCGTGCATGCCTTCACCGAGGCAGCTTTCCGGCGCGGCTTCGAGGGCCAGCTCCTCTCCTGCACCTGCGACCGCTACCCGCGGCTGATCGCGCGCACGTCGCGGGAGTTCATGGAGGGCTTCGTCTTCCAGTTTCCCGATTTCGACGATCCCGCGCTCGAAGCCGCACCGATCGGATTCGACCGGCCCAAGGAGTTCTACGCCGAGTTCGAGCAGCGCTTTCCCGGCGAGTGGAGTGCGGTCTCCTGGGAGTACGTGGCCGTGCTCGATCTCTGGCGCTCGGCAGTCGAGGCGGCAGGCTCGACGGAGGCGCCTGCCGTGCTCGCCGCCATGAAGTCGGGCGGAGAAGGCCGGCATGCGTTCGGGGAGGCCCAGTGGTGGGGCCGCGAGCTGTTCGGCATCGACAACGCGCTCGTGGGCGACTGGCCGGTCGTCGTCATCGGCGAGGGCAAGGCCCGCATCGCCGAGTTCCGCTCGCTCCCCCGTTGGCTCGCCCGCCACGGTGACCGGCTGAAGGCGCACATGCGCGCGCTCGGCCAGCTCTGGGACCAGCGCGTCGCGCCACGCCCGCTCGACAGCGAGAAGCTGCCCGGTGCGTTCGTGGGCATGCACGGGGTGGACACGTAGGCTGGCGCTGAGCCCTTCGCCAAGCCCAGCCCGGTGCCGCTGGGCTTCGCCACGCGAAAGGCGTGGCTCAGCGCCAGCCTACGTGCGGCGGCCGTGGGCATGCGGGGGATGGACACGTAGGCTGGTGCGGAGCCCTGCGCGAAGCCCAGCAATGTCGCGCTGGGCTTCGCCACGCGAAGGGCGTGGCTCAGCGCCAGCCTACGTGCGGCCGTCGTGGACATGCGGGGGATGGACGCGTAGTGCTGAGCCCTGCGCGAAGCCCAGCAATGTCGCGCTGGGCTTCGCCACGCGAAAGGCGTGGCTCAGCGCCAGCCTACATTCTCGTCGGCGGGTTGAGCAGGTCGAGTGCTTCGCCCCAGGTGTCGGTCAGCAGGAAACCTTGCGGGTAGGGGTCGCTCGGATCGAGGCCGATCTGATGCAGGCCGTGGATCCAGCCGCAGCCCGAGACCCGGGTCATGACGGCCGTGCGGTTGCCGACCGCCGTTTCGGCGACCAGCTCCACCTCGAACTCAGAGCCGATGATCGAGCGTGCCGTCACCTTCGCCCCGACCTTCACCTCGCCGCGGGCGTGGCGCAGCGCCATGCGGGCAGCGTTGCCGGTGCCGCACGGCGAGCGGTCGATCCGGCCGGGCGGCAGAACGGTGGCCCCGACCGGAGCGCCGTCCCGCGCCCAGCCGAGCAGCATCGTGTAGGAGATGCCGGCGATCTCGGGGATCTCGGGATGGGCGACCTCGATGGTGCGGTTGAGAACCTGTTGCGTCTTCATCCCGATATCGACGAGGCGTCGCGCATTCGCCGGCTCGATGCCGAACCCGAACTGGGCGACGTCGATCAACGCATAGAAGCAACCACCATAGGCGATGTCGACCTTGACGCGGCCGAGACCTGGCACCTCGACGTCCAGGTCCCGGCGGTCGAGGAAGGCTGGCGTCATGTCGAGGGTGACACGCTCGCATTTCCCGCCCTTGCAGCGCGCGGTTGCGGTGACGAGGCCGGCCGGCGTCTCGAGCCGCACGATGGTCTCGGGCTCGCGCATCTCGATCATGCCGGTTTCCAGCAGCACCGTCGTCACGCAGATCGAGTTCGAGCCCGACATGGCATGTGCCTTGTCGGCCTGCAGGATGATGAAGGCGGCATCGGCCTCCGGGATCGTCTTGGGGATCAGGATGTTGGTCGACATCTGCGCTGCCCCGCGCGGCTCGAGCACGAGAAAGCGCCGCAGCCGGTCGTCGACCTCGTTGAGGTGGCGCAGCTTCTCGGCCGGCGTGCGGCCAGGGATGTTGGGCAGCCCGCCCGTCACCACGCGCCCGACCTCACCTTCGGCATGGGCCTCCACCATGGTCACGAAACGTTGCCAGCGCATTCACGCCTCCGTCGTCCGATAGCTCACCTTCGACTTCATTGGCCGCATGCGAATCCGCCCCGGCGCGATCACAGCGAAGTTGCCTGCCCAATCGTCACGCTCGGCAATGCGGGCAGCCAGCACCTCGCCTGCCTTGTCGGAAGCTGGCATCGGTAAACGGAAAAGCACGACACCGCATGTCGCCGGCAATCCCATGTGCCAGGCAAGCTCGCCGAAGTCCTTGTCGAAGGTCAGTAGGATTCGAGAATCGCGCATTGCCCAGGCCAAGACGTCCACGTCACGCGAGCTCGGCGCGTCCGTCTTGATCCAGATGACATCGTGCCCGGCGGCACGAAGCGCGGCCACGGCGTCGCCAGGAAAATACTCATTCGCCAGGAAGCGCATTGGCGCCGGTGCTCCGGTAGACGCGCTCGGAGCTCAGCAGGTCCCGCGCGTAGGCGAGGCAGGCAGCGATATCCTCTG
>JANNSW010000507.1:0-4385 GCA_031403055.1 Hyphomicrobiaceae bacterium
GGCGCCCCCGCTCGTCGAGCTTGGCGCCGAGCGTCTCCCAGCGATACTTGATGGCGTCCTCGTCGATCATGAGAGGCCGATACGAGTGTTCGCTCTGCGCTGGAATCCCCCCGAGTCAATCCGCCGCAGCCCACGGATCACTTATATCTGCGAGCGTCCTAAGCTGTCCATCACAATCCATAGGAGGGCCCCCCGCGCGTCTCCCGAGCGGCCTTCCAATGAGGCCATCTTGCTCGGGCGCGCGGAGGGGGGTGCCTCGTGGAGTGTGTGGGCAGGTTAGCGGGACCAACGTCTGGCAAGCCTGAGCGCCCGCCTGAGCCGCCAACCCAGCTCCTTCATCCATTGGACGAAGCGCCATACGATCCACGTCCACGTGATGACGCCGGACAATATGAAGAATCTCGATGGGTCCATCCTGCTTCTCCTAGTATCTCGCATAGATGCGGCAGGGTTCGCCCGTCTCGGCTTCTTTGCGCGCGCACAAGTCCACGAACTCCTTGAAGCTCTCGCAGACGAGCTTTGTATCCTCGCTGTCCATGGCCTCCTTGTAGACCTTGAATTGCCTGAGCATAGCAGACGAGAGCGTCTCGCCCAGCCGTTGCTTGAGTACCTCCGCTGGAATCGGCACGGCTTTGCCCACCGCCTCGTCGGCGAATGCCTCGGGAACCAGCACCTTGGTCGCATAGGGCGCGCCATGGTACGCCTCGCGCAAGTAGCCGACATGGCCATGCGCGATGCTCCATCCCGTGCTTTGTTGTTGTTTGTCGGTTTCCGTCATGTCCTTCCATGACGCGTAGATATCGATGCCCATGATGGGTATCTTTCATTGTGGTCGCACCTTCGAGGCTCGGTGACAGCGTGTCCTCCGTTGTGAGGTGGAAACGGGAGTATATTTGCACAGATCTTTCCTTGATACGGTTCTGCCTCCACGCAACAAAAAGGCGCCCGGTTGCCCGTGGCGCCTCGCAAGCGGTCCGATCACAACTCGGCCGCCCAATGCCGCCGGCACTTATCTACGCTGTTTCATGCCGACATCATCAATCTACGCCTCTTTTCTTTCTCCATCAACCCCTCATCTCACAAAAGAGCGCCCCACGTCGAGGGCGCCATCACGTTCACGGCCATCGCCTCTCCAGGCTGTACCGCAGCGGCAGTGTACACCCGAACCATCCATGCCTGCCACCTCGCTGCCTTCGCCGTCAGCATCCAAGAAGGCTGCTCCAACCCTCACCACCGAAACAGCCCCGATCAGGGCTTCTTCTTCCGCCAGGCCCTCGCGCCTGCCCGCTGGCGCGCCCGGGGGGAAGGCAGGCGCGATGGCCCGGCTCCAGACGAAACAGCCCTTGGTCCGGGTCCGTCTACGCGTTCCTGCAGCCGCTGCGCCAGATATCTCGTCGACCTACTCGTCAGCCTACAGCAGATGCGGTACATTTCCTTCGATGCATGCCGATCCCGCCTTTGCCTTCAAAGCCATACGGTCCACGCTCAAATCCCTCGATGCCGAGTTGTACGACATTGCCATTGCTTTCGAGGCAACCCACGCCCGCATCCTCTCCATGACCGATGCCGCTGCCAACGCCGTGGTGGCCAAGCTCGGCCGTTTGCCTGAGCCACTCGCCCGCCAGCTCGCCAATGCCGTCCGAGCCGCCAACCGTCGCGATCTACTCGCCGCCCGGGAGTTCATTTTGGAAGCCCTCGACGAGGCCGCTGCCGCGCATTGACGCCGCCCCATCTCTCGATCAATCAGTATACACTTCGCCCCATCATGTTCCATGAAACTCCAGAGGGTCCGGGAGACAGCGTCTCCCGGAGGGTGAACGTGCCCCTGAAACACACCCCCATCCACGCCTCTTTTCTGACCAGCCCAAGCGAGCGGAGCGAGCGAACCGCGACGAAAAATTTCCGCCCCTGTTCCACGCATGGAACTATCCGAGGCCTCAATCTGCCCACGCCAGCATCAGTCTCCATACATCGTGTCGTCACCGCTGCCTCATGAGCGGGCAGAGCGTATTCCCAGCGTGTTTTCAGATGTGACAGCGTCGACACGCGACAAGGAGACCGTTTGATGACCCAGAGAAGAGCGCACTTCCGCATTCCTGCGGAATCCTTAGGCAAAAAGGCCACTAAGCCGTTGATCGGCTTCGAGAACGCCTGCAAGACCCTGATGAAGAAATAACCACCGCGCGTGATCTCCGGCCACTACCACCTCCACCTGCATCCGATCAGCCGGGGCCAGGGCCACAATCTCTCGGCCGCCCTTGCCTATCGCCACGGAGTGCGGATCGAGGCGACGATCCCCACCGCCAGCGCTGCGGCCGCCTATCGGCATGCCCAGGCGCATGGCAATGACGCACAAGCCTTCGACTACCGCCGGAAGATCGGCGTGCAGTGGTTCGGGATTTTCGCGCCAGCGCACGCACCCGCCTGGATGCAGGACCCCCGCAAGCTTTGGGCGGCCGTCGACATGGTCGAGAACCGGAAGAATGCGCGGTTTGCCCAAGAGCTGATCATTGCCCTTCCCCACCAGGTGGGCCTCGAGGACCACCTCGGGATGCTGGAATCGTTCGTGCGCACCCATTGTATCGACCGCTATTCCATGATCGCGGACGTGGCGATCCATGCGCCGCCCGTGCACGCCGGAGGCGACCCCCGGAATGTGCATGCGCATAGCATGCTCACCGACCGGCCCGTGACGGCCGACGGCTTTGCCCCGAAAAAGGACCGCCGATATCAGGCAAAGCACCTCGTCCAGGAGTTCCGTGAGGGTTGGACCTTGACCCACAACCGGCACATGGAACGGCTCGGCCTTCCCCACCGGATCGACCATCGGCGCCTCGACGTGCAACGGCAGGAGGCGCTTTCACGCGGCGACCATGCGGCCGCCATGGTGCTCGATCGTCTGCCCCAAGTGCATCTGGGCAAGGCCCTGCATGCGGGCGCTCCCGGCCGGCCGATCTATCTCGAGCGCCTCGCCGAGTACAAGCGGCGCCTCGCGACCAACTCGGAGACCATGGAGCGCTACGCCCGCCGCAATGCCGAGGACCTGCACCAGGCCAACCACACGCTCCTGCTCGAGGAACGCGCCGCCGCCACCCGTCCCCTCCCCGACCTTCCCCAACCACCGCGTCCGCATCGACCATTCACTGGCTTCCTCGCCCGAGCCTGGAAACGCCCCCTGCTCCCGACCGCAGCAACAAGCTCGGCTGACGCTGGAGACGCCGACGAGAGCGTTCCATCACTCTTGGCCGATATCCTCGCCGTGCCTCCCATGCGCACGAGCGCTCCTCCCGTGTTCACGGTCACGAAGCGCGACTTCGCTTTCATCTTCTACCGCATGGGTGTGACGACGCTGGCCGAGCTGCAGACCTCGCTCACCTCCATCCGCCTCGAGGATACGCAACAACGCGCTCGCCGGCAGGAGCGGCTCAGCGCCTGGCTTACCCGGCCCCTTGCGCCCAGGCGTCCACCCAGGCAGGCGGCACGTCGCCAGCCGACACGGACACCGACCCTGGCAAGGGCTCTTCGCCTGGAAGCAGAGCATGGCCGTATTCGTCTGGAAGCGGCTCGTCGTCATAGCCAAGAGCTGGATTTCGCCAGACGCCATCGAAGCTCGCAGCTTCAGCGGCAACGCTCGGGCGAGCGGCGGCCAGCGGCCCTGTCAGGGCAGGCGTTCCCGCAAACACCAGGCGAGCTGCTTCCTCACGACCGCTCCCGCGCCAGGCTCCGAACGCCCCTTGGAACATCGCCTCCCGGTAGTACAGCAGCCGGCTCGCCAGGATCGGACCTTTGAGCCCCAGCCCTTGCGCCGAGATCACCGCCTTGTCGGCATCCATGGTGAGGATTTCACTGGGCTGCATGAGGCGCCGACCATGCTCGCCAAGCCCCGCATTCTCGTGGTGCGAGAGCACGTCGCCGGCACCGGAGCTGACCCCGAATGAGCGGCTGATCACCGTCTTGTCGCCGATGCGCTTACTGAGCAGCTCCGCCGGCTCCATCTCGTTGACCGCAAAGGCCATGTGGATCTGGCAGTTGGCCAGCACCGACGCCCAGCCCCGGTTGGCGAGCTTCAATTGCGCCAGGTCCTGGTAGATGAACATTTTCTGGTGGTAGGCGCGGCCCTGCCCGATCGTGTCCTGCAGCTCCTTGATTTCTCCAAGCGTGGCCGCCTCGTCGAGCACGAACAGGGGCCGCTGTTCCGGCACCTCCGCCGCCGACAACGACGCGTGGTTGGCGAGCCCCACCATCACCCGCATCCAGGAGGCATAGACCGAGAGCTCGCCCAACGGAACCTGCAGGTAGAGGGATGCCGGCGCCCTCCCGAAGAACTCCTCGATTGCGAAATCGCTCCGCGAGCACACGACGCCCGAGCGCCGTCCCAGCGAGAA
>JANNSW010000508.1:0-9740 GCA_031403055.1 Hyphomicrobiaceae bacterium
CTGCCGCTCCGAGCCGTTGTCGAAGGTCAGCACGGTCGAATCGATGTCGCCGAGCGCATCGAGGTCGATGAAGCCAGGACCGATCATGGCGCGCCCGAAATCGAGCGTGCGATCGGTTTCACCAGCGAAGCGCTGTCCCACAAATTCGATGCGGTCGCCCGCATAGACGACCTCGCCCTGGCGCCAGATCACATGGCCGCGGCCGTCGAAGCCGATCACGTAGTCGGCTTTCAGCCGTGTCCGAGGTCCAGCCACGCCATCAGCTCCGTGCGACGGTGCCGATGAAGGCGCCGTCCCGGGCGACGATCCTTCCGGCTTTGACGACGATGCGCTCGTGCGGACGGCGGACCATCGCATCCTGCGCGTTCTCGGCCTTCACCAGCACGAAATCGGCGGGACACCCGACCTCCAACCCATAGTCCGCGATGCCGAGCGCGCGTGCGGCCGAATGGGTCACGGCATCGAGCGCGCCCAGCAGCTCGTGATCCTTGCCCCAGTCGAAGCGGTAGGCGAGCAACCACGCACGCTCGAGCGCGTCGCCATTGCCCATCGGCGACCAGGCGTCGCGGATGCCATCGGACCCGCAGCAGACGTTGACGCCATGGCCCCGCAGAAAGGCGACCGGCGGCACGGCAATGTCGGCCGGCGCCGAGGTCATCAGCGAGATGCGCAAGTCCGCGAGCCGGCGGGCGACCGGCTCGATCCGCTCCAGCGACACCATGCCGAGGCAGTAGGCATGGCTGATCATCACCTGGCCCGCGAGGCCCGAGCTGGCGGTGAAATCGGCGATGCGCTCGATCTGCCAGACTCCGAGCTCGCCGGGATCGTGCAGGTGGATGTCGATGCCGCAGCCATGGCGCTCGGCCATGGCGAAGATGGCACGGAGCTGGCCGATCGGATCCTTGTCGATGCCGGCCGGATCGAGCCCGCCGACCGTCTCGACGCCGAGCTTCAGCGCTGCCTCCATCAGCTCGGCCGTTCCGGGCACGGTCAGCAGGCCGGTCTGGGGGAAAGCGACGAGTTGCAGATCGGCTGCTCCCCGGAAATCCTCGCGCAAGGCGAGCATTGCTTCCACATGGCGCAGGCCCACGTCCGGCGCGATGTCGATGTGGGAGCGCACATGCAGCGAGCCGCCCGCGATCATTCTCCCCAGCAGCGCGCCCGCGCGCTTCCCGATCGGCACGTCGAGGCCGGCGAGCACCCGGCGCTCGTTGGCGATGGTACCGGCGAGGTCGGGTCCCGCCGTGTTCGCCCGCCAAGGTTCACCCCATAGCGTCTTGTCGAGATGGACGTGGGCTTCGACAAGGGCGGGGAGGAGCACGTGCCCGGAGGCGTCGAGCGAGGATGTGCTGGCGCTCTCGACCGGCGCGATCGCCGCAATCCGACCGGCACGGATCGTCAGGTCGATGCTATCGCCCGCGATCGTCCGGGCGTGGCGGACGACCAGATCGGCGGTGGTGTGGTTGTGCATTCGTGCCTCGCGAGATCACGGAAACGGCAGCTTATCCGCGCTCGCTCGCAGCGCCAAGAAAACCCTTGCTCGACCACAGGCACGCCACCACGCCTCATGGACATTTCCAAGCGGCGTCGATAAGCACACGCCCCATGCTTCGCGCCCTCTATGATCGTACCATCGCTCTTTCCGAAAGCCGCCATGCACCCTGGGTGCTGGCGGCGGTTTCATTTGCCGAGAGCTCGTTCTTTCCCATTCCTCCCGACGTGATGCTGGTGCCGATGTCGCTCGCGCGACCCGAGCGGGCCTGGTTCTACGCCGGGCTCTGCACGGTTGCCTCGGTGCTCGGCGGCCTGCTCGGCTACGCGATCGGCGCCCTCCTCTACGACACGCTCGGCAAGTGGGTGATCGAGCTCTACGGCTATGGCGGCCGCGTCGACGAGTTCCGAGCGCTCTATCAGGAGTGGGGGGCCTGGATCATCCTGATCAAGGGCGTGACGCCGATCCCCTACAAGATCGTCACGATCGCGAGCGGGATCGCCGGCTACAGCCTGTTCTGGTTCATCGTGCTGTCGTGCATCACGCGGGGCATCCGCTTCTTTCTGGTCGCGGGCATCCTGCATCATTTCGGCGACGGCATCCGCGTCTTCATCGAGCGCCATCTCACGCTTGCCGCAATCATCATGGTGGTGTCGATCGTCGGTGGGTTCGCATTGGTGAAGCTGCTGATCTGAGGAGATCGCGATGACCACGGGCAGCCTTCGGATTGCGCCGGGCGGGCTGGCGGCGGAAGCGCTGTTTGCACTGTTCGCGCTCGCCAGCGCGGGAGTGCTGGGAACGGCGCTCGCCTTCGAGCATCTGGGCGGCCTGCAGCCTTGCCCGCTCTGCCTGCAGCAGCGCATTGCCTATTATTTCGCGATCGCGATCGGGCTGATCGGGCTCGCGATGCTGCGCACTGGCCGCAGGGGGTTCGCTGGCATCCTGATTGCGCTCGCCGCGGTCGGTTTTCTCGCCAACAGCGGCTTGGCAATCTACCATTCGGGCGTCGAATGGCACTGGTGGCTGGGGCCGACCGATTGTGCCGGGGGCAGCGGAGTCTCGACCGGCTCGCTGATCGACAACCTGTCGACGACCAAGGTGGTGCGCTGCGACGAGGCGCAATGGCGGTTCCTGGGGCTGTCGTTCGCGGGCTGGAACGTGCCGATCTCGCTCGGGCTCGCGGCGCTGGGGCTCGTTGCCGCAAGGCGGGCGCTGCAGGGGCCGGGCGTGGAATAGCGATCGGGCGGCGGCGTCCATGGCCATCTGGTTCACCGCCGACACGCATTTCGGGCACGAGGCGATGGTCACTCTGGCCAATCGTCCCTTCCGCAGCGTGCTCGAGATGGACGCGGCGCTCATCACCAGGTGGAACACTGCCGTCGCGCCGGGCGATACGGTCTGGCATCTGGGCGATTTCAGCCACCGCGCGAGCCTGGCCGCGCATGTCTACCGGGGGCGGCTGAATGGGCGGATCCACCTGATCGCCGGCAATCACGACGGCCGGATAGTCGAACGCGCTGCGCATCTGTTCGAATCGATCGGCACGTTGCGCGAGATCGAGGTTGGCGGCCAGGCGATCGTGCTCTGCCACTATCCGATGATCGAATGGCCGGGCGCGTGGCGTGGAGCATGGCACCTCTTCGGCCACGTGCATGGCCGCCTCGATGGTCAGCCCAACGGACTGAGCCTCGACGTCGGTGTCGACAGCCATCAGATGCAGCCGGTCGGCCTGGAACGCGTGAAGCAGATCCTGGCCGGTCGCACCAATCCGTTCAGGTCGTCACGCCGCCGTTTGCATCGGCCCGGCGAATGAGCGATCGGCGATCTCGTCGAGCCGCCAGCGGGCGTAGGAGCTGACGCTCCCGATATCGGTGAAGATCTGCTGCAGCGCGAACTCGACGGCATCGATCTGGCGGGTTGCGGCAGCCTGCAGCGCGCCGATCGCTGCCGTGCGGCTGATCTCGGCATCGACTGTCTCGCTGATTTTCAACCAATGGCGCCGGGACGGATTCGGATCTTGCGAGGGCGAACGGCGGGTGCTTGCAACCGGCTCGCTGGTTGTCGGCAGCTGATCGGCCGAAGGCTTGCGGATGCGGGCGGGCAGGCACGGGAGCACGACCGTCACGATGTAGGCCAGCAGCATCCCGCCTGTCAGCAGGATAGCTAAGTTCACCACGTCGGGGCCGAGCAAGTCGACCGTCGCCCAGAAGGTCTCGGCGGTCATGCAAACCTCTGTTCAGGCGACATGTGATGGGTCCTGTTGGCGCGGGGAAGGCGGTTGCTATGATCGCCCGGCATGTTTAATGAGTTATTTACTCCAGGTTTGACGCAATATCGGAGCGTTGAATCGATTTAACACATAGAAAAAGGATTTTAAATGGAGAATTATTGCTTAATAGCGAATTGTTGCTTGATCGACGCCCACAACGCATGAGGGGCACGCGCCGGTTCTCCGGTCGGTGCCCCCATACGACGAGTCCCTGTCGACTCCTGAGTGGCCGTCTGGTGCGGCCTGTCTTCCCACGGACTATGCCGGCAATAGTTTGAGTGCGCCCTAAGAAACCCGGTTAACCGAAAGATAATCCGCCGGTCGAGCCGATGCGCTCCCGTAGCTGGAGCGGCGTCACGCCCGCGGCGCGCAGCGAGGCGAGGCTTTGATCGTTCAGGCTCTTGGAGAGCTTCAGTCCCGAGGGGCCGGGGATCAGCCCGTGGTGGTGATAGTAGGGCAGCGGCAGATCGAGCAACACCTGGAGGAGCCGATGCAGATCGGTTGCAGCTTCCAGATCCCGGCCCCGCACTATGTGGGTGATGCCTTGGAGGGCATCGTCGACGACGACGGAGAGGTGATAGCTGGACGGTGCCTCCTTGCGCACGATCACGGCGTCACCCCAGTGCTCGGGTCGCGCGACAACAAGGCCATCGGCGCCGCCGGGCGTGAATGTGGGATAGACCAGATCGATGCCACGGTTGCGAGCAACGTGAAGCGCCTTTGCCATATCGAGGCGTAACGCCGGCTTGTCTCCGGCAGCAAGGCGTGCGGCGACGCTTGTCGCCGAGGCGCCTCGCCAGAGGCCCGGATAGAGCGGACTGCCATCGGGGTCACGGGCGTGGCCCGGTTGGGCAGCAGCGGCCCGGTCGATCTCCTTGCGTGTCGCAAAACAGGGATAGAGGAGGCCGGTTGCCTCCAGCCGGGCCCAGGCTGCGCGGAATACATCGAAATGCTCCGACTGGCGGCGAACCGGCTGCTCCCAATCGAGCCCCAGCCAGGCGAGGTCCTCGAGAATGCCGGTGACATTCTCCTCGCGGCAGCGCTCGCAGTCGATGTCCTCGATCCGCAGAATGAAGCGGCCGCCCATGCGGCGTGCCAATTCGTGATTGAGGATGGCCGAATAGGCGTGCCCCAGATGCAGGCGCCCGGTCGGGCTCGGGGCAAATCGGAAGGTCGGCCGGAGCTGCATCGCAACGTCAACGCCCGCCGGCGCCGAACCGGCGCAGCAGCGAGCTGCCATCGAGATTGAGGCGCTGACGGCAGATCTCGAGCGAGGCTTGGCTCATCGCAATCACCGCGAGTTGCATCGGTTTGCCGTAGTAGTCCATCGGCCGGCCGATAAAGGTGACGCGAAAGCCCAGGATACGCAAGAGCACGAGCAGGCTCGGATCGGTCTCGGCGAACAACTCGGGGATGGAGTGAGCGAGCGCGTACTCGCACATGGCAACGAGGATGTGCGACGCCGGATTGACGACTTTGGAGCCACCGCGGGTCGTGGCGGCAACGCAGAGGCGGCCGACACCGCGGATGCCGGGCCGGGCGGCCATGGCCCCGAGTTTTTCCTCGGTACGGATGGCGGGGATCAGGCCGTCTGGCGACATCAACCGCGCATAGCCCGTGAGGTCAGCGCCTTCCAGCGCCAGGAAATGCACGACTTGCCCTTGCTCGTCCAAGCGATCGCGCTCGCGTCCGTCGGGCTGAGCGAGCCACTTCCAGCCCCGCTCCTCGACGAAGATCCGATGCCGCAAGCGAAAGGCCTCGTCGAGGAGCACGCCATGCTGCCCCGCCTCCACCGGCTCGATGATCCGAATCACGCTTTGTCCCTGCCCCGTCCGATCAACGTCGCCCGCCGCGCCGACCATAGCTCGCAATGGGGTTCACTTTCTCCTGCGACAGAGTAGCTTGGTTAGCGATTGGAGCAGGCAAGATGGCAATGACGGCGAGATCGGGCAGTGGACTGATCGTGGATGCGGGCGATATCGCCGCGGGATTGCGCGTGTTGAAACGTCGTTGCCCGCATATGCGCAAGGCGCACGGGCTTGCGGGCGATCCACCGTTGCGGCGCGAGCCGGGCGGGTTTGCGGGCTTGGCCGGGATCGTGGTCGGGCAGATGCTATCGCTCGCTTCGGCGGACGCGATCTGGAGCCGGCTCACAGCGGCGGTCAGACCGTTCGAGCCAGCCGCGTTCTTGCAGCTCGACGCGGCAGCGCTGCAAGCCGCCGGACTGTCCGCTGCCAAGATCAGGACGTTGCGGGGGATCGCGGAGGCCGAGCTCGCGGGCTCGCTCGAATTCGCGCGGCTGGAGGGCCTCGCGGCCGAGGAGGCGCGCGCCATGTTGCTCGAGCTACCCGGCATCGGGCCTTGGAGCGCGGACATCTATCTGATGTTTTGTCTTGGCCATCGCGATGCGTTCGCGGCGGGCGATCTGGCGCTGCAGGTCGCGGCGGAGCGATTGATGCAGCTCGACGCGCGGCCCAATGCCAAAGCGCTCGAAGCCATCGCCGAGCGCTGGCGGCCCTGGCGCGGGGTCGCGGCGCGCCAGCTTTGGGCGTATTATCGGGTCGAGAAGGGGATGGTGCGCAGTGCGTAGGTCGGACTGAGCGCACGCGAAGTCCGACACATGCGGCATGACAATTGCCGTCGGACTTCGCCCGGCGAAGGGCCGGGCTCAGTCCGACCTACGGTGTTTGTGCTGACAATGGGAAACGGAAGCGTGGATCGACCACTCGAGGGACCAAGGCGACCGCCCGCGCGGGCGGGCCAGGCGGATGCGCTCGTCGTGCTGCTGCACGGCTATGGCGCGAGCGGCGACGACCTGATCGGCCTTGCCGACGAATGGCGGCGCGTGCTGCCGGGCGCGGCGTTCGCGGCACCCCATGCGCCCGAGCGGCTGCCGTTTGCGGGTGCGGCCGGGTTCCAGTGGTTCGCGCTGTCCTCGATGTCGCCGGAAGAGATGGCGCGGGGCGTGGAGCGGGCGGCGCCGGGGCTGGAAGCGTTCATCGCGGCGGAGCTGACGCGTCACGGGCTGGCGCCGAGCCGCCTCGCACTCGTCGGTTTCAGCCAGGGCACGATGATGGCGTTGCATCTGGGGCTTGCGATGAAGACCCCGCCCGCCGCGATCCTGGGCTATTCGGGCGCAATCGCCGTGCCGCCCGTCGACGACAAGAGCAGAGCGCGCCCGCCCGTCATGCTGATCCACGGCGAAGCCGACAACGTGATCCCGGTCGCGGCGCTGCACCTGACTCGGGAGGCGCTGAACCAGGCGCTGGTGCCCGTCGAATGGCACATCCGGCCGGGATTGGGGCATGGGATCGACGCGGAGGGGCTGGCGTGGGGTGGGGAGTTTCTGGCGGAGAAGTTGGGGAGGGGGTGAGCAGCAGCGCCTCACGTCATGCCGCCAGCCCCCTCCAGCACATCCCGATAAACCTCCGCGACCGTCATCTCGAACTCGATCGCGGGCAAACGGAGCAGGGCATCCATCGCCATCAGCGGCGGGGCGGAATGCCAGCCGTCGTCACGCCGCGTGTAGACGTCGATGAACGCCTCGTCGCGGGAGATGAGAACAAAGTGCTGCAGGCTAGGCAGCCTCTGATAGGCAACGCGCTTGATCGCGCGGTCCTTCGCCTCGCTGCCGGGCGAGACGACCTCCATGAGGACGACCGGGTCGTCGACCGATGTCAGTCCCCGCTCGATGCTGCCACAGCGCACCATGACGTCCGGCAGAGCGGCGAGATCATCCGCGGACTTCTTCAGGTAGAAGCTCTCACGGAAGGCCCGGCACGGCATGACCTTGCGCCGAAAATGGCTTTCGAGTGCGAACACGACGTTGCCGATGATGAGGTGATGCTCGATGACGGCCCCCACCATCCCCTTGATGAGCTGGCCGTTGATCAGCTCCCACTTCTCATTCTCGGGCTTGTCGAGCAGCATCTCGTCGAAATCGGCGATCGAGAGACGCTTGCGTTTCACGGCAGGGTCGGCAGGCATGGACGGGCTCCGGTCTGACGCGCCATAGTACAAGAAATCGCCCTGTCCGACCAGCAAGCCGCGAGGAAAAATCCTTCATGCGCACACGCAAGACCATAACTGTCGTCGGCTGCCATGCGGAGGGGGAGGTCGGCGATGTCATCATCGGGGGCGTGCTGCCGCCGGCAGGCGCGACCATGTATGAGCGCATGCGCACCATGGAGCGCGAGCACGACCATATCCGGCGCCTGCTCCTCTGCGAGCCGCATGGGTCGGTTGCGCGCCACGTCAACCTCGTGACGCCGCCGACGCGGCCCGAATGCGACGCGGGCGTCATCATCATGGAGCCGACCGAGTACGCGGCCATGTCGGGCTCGAACTCCATGTGCACGGCAACGGTCCTGCTCGAAACCGGCATGGTCGAGATGCGGGAGCCCGAGACCATCCTGATGCTCGATACGCCGGCGGGGCCGGTGCGCGTGCGCGCCGAGTGCCGCGACGGGCAGTGCAAGTCGGTCGAGATCACCAATGTGCCGAGCTTCGTCCTGAAGCTCGACCAGGAGATCGAGGTCGAGGGGCATGGGACGGTCAAAGTCGACATCGCCTGGGGCGGCATGATGTATGCGAGCGCGGATGCGCGTGCGCTCGGCTTCTCGATCGAGCCGTCGGAAGCGCGCGACCTCGCGATCGTGGGCGAGAAGATCCGGCATGCGGCGCGCGAGCAGGTGCCGGTCTCGCATCCCGAGAACCCCGGCATAAAAGGCGTCAGCATCGTGCAGTTGGCGGGGCCGTTCCAGGGGGCGGGCAAAGTCACGCGCAACACCTGCATCGTCTCGCCCGGCCGCTCGGACCGGAGCCCCACGGGCACGGGCACCTCGGCGCGGCTTGCGATCCTGCACGCGCGCGGGCTGATGCGAGCCGGCGAGCACATGGTGCATGCGTCCATCATCGGCTCTGAGTTCACGGGAACCATCGTCGGCGAGACGAAAGTCGGCAACCTCCCCGCCATCGTCACCACCATCCGCGGCCGCGCCTGGGTCACCGGCATCTTCCAGCACTTCATCGATCCGAGCGATCCCTATCCGACCGGCTATGTGCTATCGGACACCTGGGGCGCAACCGGCAACATCGCGGTCAGCCAGTCATGAGCGGAATCAAAGTCGGCCAGCAACTCCTCTACCTGTCGCGTGCGAACGTGCTGTCGCTCGGCATCACGGCGGCCGAGATCACCGCGGCGGTCGAGCGGGCGTTTCTCGCCCAGGCCGAGGGCCGGGGCTGGACCCACCCCAAGCTCTATCTGCGGCGACCCGACGGCAAGGGCTATCACGCCAAGGCCGGCACGACGCTCGATCCCCCGTTCGCCACCTTGAAATGGCTCGGCTACTTCCCGGGCAATGCGGCGAAGGGGCTACCCGACTTCCGACCGTTGATCGTCCTCAACGAGGGCGAGACGGGCCAGCCCGTCGCCTTCATGGATGCAACCTGGATCACGGAGATCCGCACGGGGTCGATGACGGCGATTGCGGCAAAGCGCATGGCGCGGCCGGGCCCGGCGCGGGTCGGGTTCATCGCCTGCGGCGTGCAGGCGCGCGGCAATTTCGAGGCGCTGCGCGCGGTGTTGCCGGTCAGGCAAGTCGTCGCCTACAGCCGGCGCCTTGCCACGGCCGAGACATTCGCCGCGTGGGTGCGCGAGCGGGGCGTGCCGGCGGAAGCGGTTGCCGACCCGAAAGCCGCCATCGCGGGCGTCGACATCCTCGTCTCCTCGATCCCCCAGCTCACGCCCTCGCCGGGCGGTTACGATGCACGGCTCATCTCGCCCGGCACCTTCGTCTCCATGATCGATCTGGGCTATGGCTGGGACAAGACGACGCTCGGTGTGCTCGAGCGCGTCGTGACGGACGATATGAAGCCGCCCCGTTCGCGGTATAGCGGGCCGCCGATCCACACCATCTCCCTCCATGCGAACCCGGTGCTCACGAACAAGCCGGCCTCCAATAGTGCGGGCGTGTTCTT
>JANNSW010000509.1:0-3736 GCA_031403055.1 Hyphomicrobiaceae bacterium
ACCTCTTGAACACAGTGGCCGACTCGCACTCGGACTGAGGCAATCCGCCGGAGGCGGACCGGTTTGGCGGTGCAGATCGGGGAACCGCTCGGGCAGCAGTAGACGGGGTCTGAGTAGCAGCGGAACCGTTTAACTAGGTAAGCCCCGATGCGGCCAGGCTGAGCCCAGCAAATCCGGGCTTAGCGTGGTACTCAAGTCGTGCAGCAATGCCGGGGACGCCTACGAGTTGGAGACGAACATAATGGCATGCAATATCAAAATGTTAGGCAACCCTACCTAGTAATCCTGCTCGCTTGCTACTCGGACCCCTCCTTCATGGGCCGCAGCGTAGCGCTATTCTCTGATGCTGCGCCGAGCGGTTCCCCGATCTGCACCGCCAAACCGGTCCGCCTCCGGCGGATTGCCTCAGTCCGAGTGCGAGTCGGCCACTGTGTTCAAGAGGTTAAGATGTAAGGATCACGGAGGTAAGAGTGTTCTGGCAAGACGGAAGCCGATGACGATGAAGCGGCCCTTCGGGACGTACCGCTCGCGGTGCGCCGAGCGGAGGCCCTGTGGAAGGCTGCCCCAGGAACCGCCGCGGAAAACGCGGAAAGAACACTCTGTAGACGTTCTAGCCGAGCCGTCTGCAGGCGCACCTTCATAGCTGCTTTCGTAGCAGTCCTCGACCCACTCCGTGACGTTGCCGTGCATGTCGTGGAGACCAAAGGCGTTAGGCTTGTAGGAGCCCACGACTGCGATTAGTTCTTGTCCATCGTCGCAGTCTCCGACCATCCAGTTCGGGTGCGTGCGCTTGACAGTCTGATCAGCAAGGTTGTCGTACTGGCACAGTTGATTTGGATCGTCGCCGAAGCTGTAGACGGTCGTCGACCCTGCCCGGGCAGCATATTCCCACTGGGACTCGGACAAGAGCCGATACTCCTTGCCGGTCATGAGAGACAGCCAGGCCGCATAGGCTTTGGCCTGGTCCCATGAGACGTTGATCAGGGGATGCTTGTCGCGGCCATAGCCGCTGTCGCCGGTCGGAGCGCCATCGCAGCCACGCATGGAGACACACGCTTCCCAATCATCCCAAGTCACCTCGAACTTCGATACGGCAAAGGACCTGGCGATGGTGACCTTGTGTTGAGGGTGTTCGTCGGCATTGCCCTGACCGTCAGGCGAGCCCATCATGAAATCGCCCGCAGGCAGCACGATCATCTCGGGGCAGTGCGTAGCCGGTCCGCACTCGTGGATCGGATTGCCGGGTTTCAAGGCCCGCTCGGTCTCGGGCTTCAGCACGAACGGTGCGATGTTGTTCGCGATGTAGGTCCGCTCCTCCATCCAATGGAAGCGTAGCGCCTCGATCGCTGCAGCACCGCCGCCGACTCTCTGCAAGATTGCCGACGCTGCATAGGGCTCGCCTTCCCAACTCCCCGACCACTGTATGCTCATCGTGTCGCCTGACACCGACACGCTAATTTGGCTATCGATGCATCCCTCCGCGCGGTTGCGATCGATGGTCTCGGTGTAGACGCCGGGGCCGCCCGTCAGCACACCGCCGCAGGCGAAGTCGGGATAGACGGTGCGACCGCCGCCTAGCCCATCGAGCTCTATCACGACAGAGTAGGCTTGCTCCTCCGGCTGATAGACCGGTCCCTGCCAGGTGCCGGCCTCCTCACTCTGAGCGCGGACCGCCTCAGGGATCAGTACAAGGGCAGCTATGATCGAGGCTCCTGCTATTATGGTCCAACGCGGCATGATGAGCCTCCTGTCGGATTGCCTGACATTCCTACGCCATTCGGCAGTCACCACGGCGAAGACTAGCAGGTAGTTGAAACTGTCACCAAGTATGAATCGGGCGACAAGTGCACTATCCGGCCCGTCCAAAAAACCTTCCCTTTCTCGAAACTCCCTCCCCTGCCTTGTTGGACACCGCGCTGGCCACAGGCGCAAGTCGTACTCTAGGCCCACCAATGCCATTTCCGAGCGAGCCGAGCGTCTTTCCAATGGATACGGCTTTCGCCGAGATCGAAACGCCTCGCGTCAGTTCTCCTTCTTACGGAAGGCACCCTGTAGCAGTTCCGGATCCATAGAGGACGGTGCTTTGCCGGTCGTCGCGTAGATGTAGGCACCAGTGCGGAAAATAGTGCCCAGCCCCGTCAACACCACTAACACCGCAACAATGTAAAGCACCAGGAGAGGCATGGGCGCAAACAGAATGACCCCATTTTCCTGCGTTCCGGTCACGGCGCCGAGCGCAACTATCAGGAATGCGGGCAACAATGCGGGCAACATGAGCAGGAACATGATGATGCCGAGACCGCCCTCGCCGCCGACAGATTCGCCCCACGTGCGTTTCAAGATCGCCGACGACCGCTTCACGGCCTCGATGGGGTCAACCCCGTCAACCACTATTACAGGTACGACGAAGTAGGTCACGACCGCCCAGGCGAATTCCATCAGGCCGCCGAGCAGTGAGCCGAGGAACCCCAGCTTGTCCCTCAATATGTTTTGCAGCATGTTCAGCAAGAGCCCGACGGTCGCCGCCACGAATGCCCATGCGAGGATTTGCGGCAGACGACCGACCGCAGTGGCGAGGCCACCTCACAGAGATGGCGTGCGGCCCGCAAACGCCTCGAGAGCGCAAAAGGTCAGCGCTGCATTGAAAAAGATCACGATGAACGAGCAGGCGAAATAGAACAGGAACGTGATCCCGTAGACGACGGGATCACTAAAATTCACTCTTTGCAAATAGCCTAACAGCTGATGCGCGCGCTGGCTGTCGGCACCGGCGTACACCGACATGGCGATCGACCCAATCAACAGCAAAAAGGCGATGCCGGACAATATCGGCAGCACGAGGAGCTTTGGATGAAGCTTCAGGACCGACCAGCTGATTTCCGCGATTCGCCAACCCCGGCCAATGCTTTCAAACATGGAAGACCTCCTCAAAGGTAGACAACGCAGTCTAAGCCGACATTCCCCATATGAACGCCGATTTCTAGCAACACGGTAGCGATTTCGGCCGCCCCTGACAACTCTGGGCGCCGTGCGGGACGATATTAGCCTCGATTGGGTGGGAGCCGCCGATAAAACGGCCGCCCTCTCCCTTTGATGGCGCTAATTCTGGCTGGCAAGGCGCACCTCTCCCGTTGTCTGACTGCGGCATCGACATCAGGCTTGGCCTCCGCCTCACGCTGGGGCTGCGCGGAGCTGAGCAATGCCGCAGGATTTCATCGAACAGGCCCCTTGGCACCGCAACCTCGGCCATCTGGAACGTGACATAGCGCCCATGGCCGACGATCCTGGTGCCGATCTTGACGAGTTTTTCACGCAGCGAGGTCAGCGACCAGTGCCTGACCGCGTCGGGCAGCGCCAGGGTGCGCATGAAGTTGGCGAGGTTGTAGGCAAGCGCGTGAAGCTGAAGCCGCACCTCGTTGTTGCGGAACCGCGTGCACGACAGGCGGGTCCAGACAATCGCGTTCTTGCCTTCCTTGATTTGCTGCTCGGCTGTGCCGCGCTGGTTGTAGAAGGCGAGCACGCGTGTCGCTGGCCGGCTCAGGTTGGTGACGATGAAGCCGAAGCGCGGATAGAGCTCGCCCGGATGCCATTCGAACCCCGCCTTCGCGGGGGCAGGCTCTTGGCGACCACGCGGCGCTTCTTGTCCCATGACCCCGCCTGATAGCTGAAGCTGGCATGAAAGCGCTGCACATGGTTCGGTGGGCGGCCGACGAGGCGCTTGAGCAGGTGGGCAATG
>JANNSW010000510.1:0-5211 GCA_031403055.1 Hyphomicrobiaceae bacterium
ACAACCTTGAGATCCTCGTGGTGATTGCCCTTGGCCGCCATGGCAATCAAATCCCCTCCGATCAGCTCGAATCGTTCACCGTGCTCGACGATGCCGGCTTCGATCATCCGCTGGATCTCGTCGGCCGACCACTTGCGGCGCGGCAGGCCATCGCCGGCCTGGGTCGTGCCGGGACGCCGGTAGAGCGGCTGCTGTGGGCGGAGCATCTCGTTCATGGGACCCATCATACTACGACAACGGAGTCATTTCACCTGCAGCGGCAGCCCCGCGACCATCAGCACGACACGGTCCGCTCTCGCCGCCGCCATCTGATTGAGGCGCCCCTGCGCATCGCGAAAACGCCGGCCGAGCGGAGTCTCGGGCACGATTCCGAGGCCGACCTCGTTGGCGACGACGGCGAGGGGCGCCGGGCACGCGACGAGCGCTGCCATCAGCGCCTCGCTTGCTGCCTCGACCTCGCGACCGCCCAACATCACGTTGGACAGCCAGAGCGTCAGGCAATCGATCAGCATCGGGTTTCCGCCAGCCCCTTCGCGGCTGACCGCCTCGGCGAGCGCGAGCGGCGCCTCGACCGTCGCCCAACCCTCTCCCCTCCGCGCCCGGTGCTCGGCGATCCGCTCCGCCATCTCCGCATCGAGCGTCTGCGCTGTCGCCAGATAGGTCCATGGCCCCGGCTCGGCCGTCACCAGAGCTTCCGCCCAGCGGCTCTTGCCCGAGCGGGCGCCACCCAAGACGAGTGTCAGATGCGGGAGGGACATGGCGAACGCCGTGATTGACAGGATTGCCACGACTTCATATCGATTGGCACGACGGTTCTCCAGCCTGGAGATCAAAAGGGAAGCCGGAGCGAGCCCTTCGCCAGCCGGCGCTGCCCCCGCAACTGTAAGCGGCGAGCCGATGTCACGAGCCACTGGGTGAGGCACCCGGGAAGGCGGCATCGGCACTGACCCGCGAGCCAGGAGACCTGCCGTCGGGAGAGACTGCATCGGCCGGGCGGGGTGCCCTGGCTTGAGGCCGCACGGGGGATGATCGATCCCTCGCCCAGCGCGCATCAGGCCCGACTCCGTCCGCGGCTGCGAGGATGGACGGCATGGCAGACAGCACGAACGAGCAACCCGCTCCGGTCACCCTTCACGTCTGCGTCACCTGCTTGAAGCCCGGCGAGCCATTCGAGCCGCGGGACGCGCGCAGCGGCGCCAGGCTCTACTACGCCCTCGAATCAACCCTCGATCCGGGCAAGCACGGTGCCATCGAGATCGTGCCCGTCGCCTGCCTCTCGTCCTGCAAGCGCTCCTGCAACGTGGCCGTCTCCTCGCCAGGGAAATGGACCTACGTCTACGGCGACCTCGCGCCCGAGCATGCCGAGACTCTGCTCGCCGGCATCCGGCACTACGCCCTGACGCCCGACGGCCTCGTGCCCTGGCGCGAGCGGCCCGAGATCATGAAGCGCGGCGCGCTCGCCCGCATTCCGCCCACGCCGGCAGCGCCCAATGGAGGCCGACAATGACGCCCGCCAAAGTCCCATGCACCATCGTCACCGGCTTCCTCGGCGCGGGCAAGACGACGCTCGTGCGCCATCTGCTCGAGAACGTGCGCGGGCGGCGCCTCGCCGTCATCGTCAACGAGTTCGGCGATGTCGGCGTCGATGGCGACATCCTGAAAGGCTGCGGCGTCGAGAGCTGCCCGGCGGACAACATCGTCGAGCTGGCGAATGGCTGCATCTGCTGCACCGTCGCCGACGATTTCGTGCCGACGCTCGAGCTGCTGCTCGGCCGCGCCAATCCGCCCGAGCACATCCTGATCGAGACCTCGGGGCTCGCATTGCCCAAACCATTGATCAAAGCCTTCGAATGGCCGGCGATCCGCTCGCGCGTGACGGTCGATGCGGTGATTGCCGTGGTCGATGGCCGCGCCGTCGCCGATGGGCGTTTTGCCGACGACCCGGAAGCGCTCCAGCGCCAGCGCGAGCAGGATCCCAACCTCGACCACGACAATCCCCTGGAAGAAGTGTTCGAGGACCAGATCCTGTGCGCCGATCTCGTCATCCTCAACAAGGGCGACCTGATGGACGCGGCAGCCCGCGGCCAGGTGCGCGCAGCGATCGAGGCATCCCTCAGGCCTTCGGTGCGGGTGGTCGAGACGACTCGAGGCCGGATCGATCCCGCAGTGCTGATCGGGCTGGGTGCCGCCGCCGAGAACGATCTGGCGGGCCGCCGGTCGCACCATGACGGCGCGGAGGGCCACGACCACGACGATTTCGATACCTTCATCGTCGCGGTGCCCCCGATTGCCGATCCGGCAACTTTCGCGAGCAGGCTCTCGGCCATTGCCGGAGCGCACGACGTGTTGCGCATGAAAGGCTTTCTGCGTGTCGCCGGCAAGCCGATGCGGCTCCTGGTACAGGCCGTCGGCCCGCGGGTGCAGCAGCATTTCGATCGGCCATGGGGCAAGGACGAGACTGGCCCCGGTCGCCTCGTCGTGATCGGCGAGAAGGGCATCGACCGGGCAGCGATCGAGGCGGCACTCGCGGGCTGAAGGGCGAGGCGACGAGATGCATCTTCTTCCCACCGTCCAGGAAACGCTGGACGAGCAGGACCAGGCCATCGATCTCGGGCAGACGCCGGCCGAGATCGTCGTACTGTCGTTCACCGACACCGACCTGTCGGCGCTCGCGGCTGCCTGGCGCGGCAATCGCGCGCACCTGCCGACCATGCGGCTCGCGAGCCTGAAGCGTTTGAAGCATCCGATGTCGGTCGACCTCTATGTGGACAGCGTGATCGGCAACGCTCGGGCAGTTCTCATCCGCTCGCTCGGCGGGCTCGACTATTGGCGCTACGGCTTCGAGGAGGTGGCCCGCATCGCACGCGAGCGCGGCATCGACCTCTACTGCTTGCCCGGCGACGACCGGCCCGACCCCAGACTGGCGGCGCTCTCGAGCGTACCGGAGGCTCTGCTCGACCATGTCGACCGCTGCTTGCGCCTGGGTGGGCCCGAGAACGTGCGCTCGGCGCTGTTTTCGATCGCATCCCGGCTCGGCAGGCCGCTCACGGCCGAGCCGCCCCGCCCCGTCCCGGCGGCGGGGATCTGGCCCCCGCCGATCCCTGCCGGCGCGTCCGCTTCCGGCACGAGGCTAGTGGCGCTGATCCTCTTTTACCGCTCGGCACTGATGGCGGGCGATACGGCGCCGATCGCCGCGCTGGCCCGAGCCTTGTCCGCCCGGGGGCTCGACCCCTTTCCATGCTATGTGACGAGCCTCAAGGACCCCGAGGCGGCGCGCATCCTCACGCGCATGATCACGGAGCACCGCCCCGCCATCATCCTCAACACCACGGCCTTCTCGGCGCGCCGTGACGATGGCTCGACCGTGCTCGATCAGGCCCGTGTCCCTGTCATTCAGGCCGTGCTCGCGGGCACCTCGCGGGCGCTCTGGGAGCAGGACGGCCGCGGCCTGTCGGCGACCGACCTCGCCATGAATGTCGTGCTGCCCGAGATCGACGGGCGCATCGGCACGCGCGCGATCTCGTTCAAGGAGCGAATGCCACCCGACGGCGATCTCGAATTCGAGGCGGATGCGCACGCCCCCGACGAGGGTGGTATTGCGGCCACGGCGGATCTGGCAGCCGGCTGGGTGCGGCTCGCAGCCAAGCCTCGCTGCGAGCGCGCCATTGCCATCATCTTGCCGGACTATCCGGCCCGCGGCGGGCGTGCCGGCTATGCGGTCGGGCTCGATACGGGGCAAAGTTTGCGGGTCGTCCTCGGCCTGCTCGCGGCCTCTGGTTATGACACGCATGCGCCGGAGCGCGATGACCAGATCGTGCGCTCGCTGGAGGACGGCCATGAGACCCTCGACATCGCGCTCGAGGACTACCTCTTGGCATTGCCCGACGCTCACCTCACCGCGATCAACACCGTCTGGGGCCCACCGGACCAGGATCCCCGCTTCCGCAATGGCGCCTTCCATTTGCCGGTGCGGCGCTTCGGCAAGGTGCTGGTTGCGCTGCAGCCGGAACGGGCCGACGCCGCCGACCGCAAGGCCGCCTATCACGACATGAGCCGGCCGCCCCGGCATGCCTTCGCTGCCTTCTATCTGGCATTGCGGCATCAGGCCGGCATCGATGCCCTGGTTCCCTTCGGCACGCATGGGACGCTCGAATGGCTGCCGGGCAAGGCGCTGGCGCTGTCGGACAACTGCTGGCCGGCGCTGCTGACGCGCGGGCTTCCCGTGATCTACCCCTTCATCGTCAACAATCCGGGCGAAGCGGCCGTCGCGCGCCGGCGGATCGCGGCCGTCACGATCGGCCACATGACGCCACCTTTGAAGGCGGCCGGCCTGCATGGGGCTGCCTTCGAGCTCGAGCGGCTGTTGGATGAATTTGCCGAAGCCGACCGGCTCGATCCGCGGCGCGCGAAGCTCTTGCGCTCCGCAATCCTCGAGGAAGCCCGCCGCACCGGCTTTGCCGGGGAATGCGGGGTGAGGGACGAGATGCCGGAAGCCGACGCGCTGGCGCGGCTCGACGCCCAGCTCTGCGATCAGAAGGAGCTGGCGATCCGCGACGGTCTGCATGTGCTCGGCCGGTCTCCGCGAGGCGAGGCCAGGGCCTCGCTCGCCCTCGCGCTCGCCAATGCCGATCCGGAGACGTCGTTGCGCGACGCGCTCGCCGAGGATATCGGGCGACCTGCCGGCCCCCCCTGCAAGGCGGGCGCATCCCTAGCTGGGCCACGCGAGCGGCTGGCTCTCGACACCACTGCGCTCGGCCTCATTGCCGGCGGGTCAACGCCAGAGTGCCACGGGCCCGCCACCACCCGTGCGCTCGGCCTCGTCCGCGACCGCATCCTGCCGAGGCTCGACACCATCGGCAGCGCCGAATCCGACGCCCTCCTCGCCGCCCTCGACGGCCGGTTCATCCCGGCCGGGCCGGCGGGCGCGCCGACGCGGGGCCGGCTCGACGTGCTGCCAACGGGACGCAATCTGGCGACCCTCGACCCCCGCCAGATTCCAACCCGCACGGCCGCGTTGCTTGGCGGGAAGGCGGCCGACGAGGTCATCCGCCGCCACCTGCAGGACCACGGCGATTGGCCGCGGCGGATCGTGCTCGATCTGTGGGCCTCGCCCGCCATGCGCACGGGCGGCGAGGAGCTGGCGACAGGCCTTGCGCTGATGGGGGTGCGCCCGGTCTGGGACTACGCCTCGGCGCGCGTCACGGGCATCGA
>JANNSW010000511.1:0-2448 GCA_031403055.1 Hyphomicrobiaceae bacterium
ATCAAGCCGGGCGACGATTTCGTCGAGGTGTTGCGCCGGCAGGTCGCCCTGTCCGATGTGCTCCTCGTTGTGATCGGGCCGCGCTGGGGCGAGCTGTTGGCCGCACGCAAGGCCGACCCGGACGATTTCGTCGCGATCGAGCTTAAGGCCGCACTCGACCAGGGCAAGCGGGTCATTCCGGTCCTCGTCGGGGGCGCCGCCATGCCACGCGCCGACGGCCTGCCCGAGGCGATCCGGGCTCTTGCGCGGAGGAACGCCGTTGGCCTGCGCCCCGAGCGCTTCAAGGCCGATTGCCAGGGCCTGATGACGGCCCTGAAGGAGCAGTTGGCGGCGGCGGAGGGCGAGAAGGCCGCCCGCACGGAGGCCGAGCGCAAGGCCGCCGAAGCCGCCCACCGCGCCGAGGACGAGGCCACCGCCCGCCGTGCGGCGGAAGCCGAGAAGCGCGTGCAGGCGCAGACGGCGTCCGGGCTTTCGGTCGAGGAAATCCACAAGGCCGAGGAGCTGGCCAACTGGCAGTTCGTCGAGGGGCGCAACGATATCGCCGAATTGCGCGACCACCTCGCGCGCTTCCCCGGCGGCGTGACGGAGAAATACGCCTCGACCAAGCTCGAAGCGCTCGCCTGGGCGGCGTTGGGCGCGGCGCCTGCGATCGAGGCACTGAAGGCCTATGCCGACGAGTTCCCCAAGGGCGCGAATGCGGCGCCGGCACGAGCGCGGCTTGCCGAGCTGGAGCGCGAGGCCGAGGCTGCTCGGATTGCCGAGGAGGAGCGCCAGCGCGAGACCGCAACTTGGGGCGCGGTGGCGGCGAGCACCGACAAGGAGGCGATCGAGGGGTTCCTGAAGGACTGGCCGAGCGGGCAGCACGCGGCGGCCGCGAAGGCGCGGTTGCGGGAGTTGCGGCGGAGCGCGGGCGGGCTCAGTCGAGGCGTTCTGATCGGGGCGGGCGCGACTGGCGTTCTTGCGCTACTCGCATATGGGGGATGGGCGAACCAGGAACAGCTGCGACTGCTGCCGATGTTTTGGAGCGTATCGCCGAGCCCGCTGACGGCGTCCGCCGAGCAGGCGCTGAAGCCCAAGGGCTCCTTCCGTGAATGCGCCAACTGCCCCGAGCTGGTGGTCGTGCCTGCGGGCGGGTTCCAGATGGGCTCGCCTGAGGGGAAGGGCGACAGCGACGAGCGCCCACAGCACAAGGTCACAATTGCCAAGCCCTTCGCGGCCGGCAAGCTCGAGGTGACGTTCGACCAGTGGGACGCCTGCGTCGCCCATGGCGGCTGCCCGGCCGTGACGGACGACCGGGGCTGGGGACGCGGCTCGCGGCCGGTGATCAACGTCTCCTGGGACTATGCCAAGGCCTATGTGTCATGGATATCCAAGCTGACCGGCAAGAGCTACCGCCTGCTCACCGAGGCGGAGTGGGAGTACGCGGCGCGGGTGGGCACGATGACCGCCTATTCCTGGGGCGACGAGGTTGGCACGGGCAACGCCAACTGTGATGGGTGCGGCAGCCAATGGGGCAACAAGCAAACGGCGCCGGTGGGCTCGTTCCAGGCGAACGCCTTCGGCATCCACGACATGCACGGCAATGTCTGGGAGTGGGCCGAGGACTGCTATGAGAGCGGCTACGCTGGCGCACCCGCGGATGGTTCGGCCGACACAACCGGAGATTGTAGTCGCCGTGTCTTCCGTGGTGGTGCCTGGAGCTACGACCCAGGCAACCTCCGCGCGGCCAGCCGCGGCGGGATCCATCCCGACGGCCGCTGCTACGGTGTCGGCTTCCGGGTCTCCAGGACGCTTACACCTTGAGCTCTTCACATCTTTACTTCTTGGGGTCCAGGGGCGAAGCCTCTGGTCGCCGGGGAATCGGCGGAATCGACCTTCGCCATGATGCGGCAGCGGATTGGCTCATCTCACCTCGACCAGCCGCTCTCCTCCCTCGATCAACCTGATGATCGTTGGCAGCGTTGCCTTCATCCGGCCGAGCAGAGCCGGTTTGCGTGTGTTTCCCATGCGCAGCCAAACGACGACAGGCCCGTCCGGATCGGCGGCACGCATGGCGATGAAGTCGCTATTCTTATGACCTTCCGCCGATAGAAACCTGGCAAGGGCCGGTGGAAGCTGATCGTCGACGAGGAAGCGCATCGCTCCACCCCTCAGGGCTCGGCGGACGAGAGAATAGTGTGGTCCATCTCGCGCGCTGCATAATCGAGTGCCGCCGTGATGTCCTCATCGCTGACGTATGGATAATCTTCCAGGATCTCGGCGCGCGATGCTCCGGCTGCAAGCAAGGAGATCACGTCGCTGACGCGCATGAGCGTGCCCTTGATGGAGGGCCTCCCGCCGCAGATGCGCGGGTCGATGGAGATGCGGTCGTGTTAGCTCATGGGGGTGGGATACGGGTGCTCTCGCGAGCAAGCACCAAAGCACATTTTAGGCCTTCCCGGACGCGGG
>JANNSW010000512.1:0-1610 GCA_031403055.1 Hyphomicrobiaceae bacterium
CCGCTTCGTTAGCTCGAGATCGCGCGGCTCGGCGAAATAGTTTGGATCGATGAGGGGCTTTGCCAGCGGATCGGCGGAGAAGAGCTTGAGCGTGCCCCGGCTCTCTGGTCGGCAGACATTGGCGAAGATCGAGTAGCCGTCACGCTCGGGCGGCGCGCCATCGAAATAGGCGACGCTGTAGGTCGGTTCGAAATGCCATTGTACATCCGGCCACTCGGAGGTTAGATCGGTGCGCAGGAACGCGCCCGCCTCGTCGAAGTTGGTTGCGAGCGGGCCGGTGGCGTCCTTCAGATACTGCTCTTGCGCCGCCGCGAGCTCGGCATCGCTCATGGCGGAGATCGTCAGCGGCTTCTCGATCGAGAAGCGGCAGATTGCATACATGTGGTCGTGCAGGTTCTTGCCGACGCCCGGCAAGTCATGCACCGGCGCGATGCCGAGGGCTTTCAGTTCGTCCGCCGGGCCGATGCCGGAGAGGAGCAACAACTGAGGGCTGTTGATGGCACCGCTCGAGAGCACGATCTCGGCGCTGGCGTGCGCCGTCTCGAGCTTGCCGTGGCGCAGGTACTCGACGCCGGTGACGCGGCCCTTCTCGACAATCAGTCGCGTCGCTTGCGAATGGGTCACAACCTCGAGATTCTTGCGCCCGCGGTTCGGATGCAGGAATGCGACCGCCGTGCTGCATCGTCCGGCCTTGCCGATGGTTGCCTGGAACCAGCCGTAGCCTTCTTGCGTCGCGCCGTTGACGTCGTCGTTGCGCGTCATGCCGGCCGCGGCGCAGGCCTCGAAATAGAGCGCGGTCAGCGGCGAGCGGGTCTTTTGGTCTGAGACCATGAGCGGACCGGAGGAGCCGTGATAGTCGTCGCGGATGCGCTCGTTCGTCTCCGACTTCTTGAAGTAGGGCAGCACGTCCTCATAGCTCCAATCTTTGTTGCCGAGCTGGCGCCAATGATCGTAGTCGCCGCGGTTTCCCCGCATGTAGACCATGTAGTTCATGCAGCTCGTGCCGCCGAGACACTTGCCGCGGTTGAGCGCGATCTTGCGGCCGTAAAGACCTGCTTGCGGCGTGGTGCGATAGCCCCAGTCGTACGGGCTATCCATGATCGTATCCATCATTGCCGGGATGCGGATGTTGACCCAATCATCCTCGCCGCCCGCTTCGAGGAGTAGGACTTTCGCGCCCGTCTGAGCAAGCCGTGAGGCGACAACACAACCGGCCGAGCCGGCGCCGATGACGATGTGGTCGTGCATGGGGTCATTTCCTCCGACATCTACCGGATGAACTGTCTCGGCTGTGGGATGATGCCTGCACTTGCCGATCTGGGCAACACCTGAGCGCCGTCTCGGAAGGGCGGGATGCCGAAAACGGCAAGCGGCCTCCCGGGGCCTGCCTCAGACAACGATTTCGGGCACATCGGGACAAGGACGCTCTCGACGAGGTGTGAGCAAGAATGCACACCAACTCTGACCGGCCGTGTTTGGCTACGGTCGAGCTTGGCCCATTGCGTCGCCGCCTGCCTGACGCCGTCACTTCTGCCCTGACCGTAACCGGAAGTGACCGATCCGACAACCTCCGCCCACGACTTATGGCGCTCCCGGTCTAAACCCACCCC
>JANNSW010000513.1:0-9350 GCA_031403055.1 Hyphomicrobiaceae bacterium
CCAGCTTGGATGCAATCTTGGTGCAGTAGACAGGCTCGGGCATCACGCCGAGCGCGTTCTGCAGTGCGGCGAGGTCGAAGCGGGCGAAATGGAATATTTTGAGCACGCTGGTGTCGGCGAGCAATCGCCGCAGCCGCGGCGAGCGGGCCTCGCCCTGGCGGATCTGCACGAGATGGGCCTTACCGTCGGCGCCGCAGAGCTGGACGAGGCACAGCCGGTCGCGCGCCGGATTCAAACCCATGGTCTCGGTGTCGATCGCGACCGAGCCCGAGAACTCGACGCGCTCGGGCAGATCGTCCTGGTGGAGCGTGATCTTCATGGCGGGCCGAGCGCTGTCATCAATGGAATGGTGCCCAGAAGAGGACTCGAACCTCCACGCCTTGCAGCGCTAGTACCTGAAACTAGTGCGTCTACCAATTCCGCCATCTGGGCATGGCGGCATCAGGTAGTGTGCTGTGAAAGGCTTGTCAATCAGCGCCCGAGATAGGCGCCGAGTGCGGGCAGGTCGTGGGCGGAGAAGAGGGCTTTGGTCTCGCGCTTGGCGAGGATGTGACCGTTCTCGAGGAAGGCGGTGTGGGTCGCGGCTCGCAACGCATCCTCCGGGCGGTGCGTCACGAGCAGCACGGTGGCACTGGTCTCGGCCTGCAATGCGACCACGAGGTCGAGCATCTCGGCGCCAAGCGCTGGCCCGAGCGCTGCAAAGGGCTCGTCGAGCAAGAGGATCGGCCGGCGCCGGACCAAGGCGCGGGCGAGCGCAACCCGCTGGCGCTCGCCGCCCGACAGCTCAGCGGGGCGCCGCTTGCCAAAGCCGGCAAGGCCGACGCGTGCGAGGGCAGTTTCGACCATGTTTCTTTGCGCGTCCGACAATCGGAGTCCCGGCGAGATGCCGAGCGCGACATTGGTCGAGGCATCCAGATGGGCAAACAGATTGTGGTCCTGAAAGAGCGTGGTGCAGGGCCGGGCAGCGGGGGCGGCCAGCGTCAGGTCCGCGCCGGCAAACATGATCCGCCCGGCATCCGCCCGCTCGAACCCGCCGATCAGCGCGAGCAGCGTCGACTTGCCGGCCCCGCTCGGGCCGATGATTGCGAGGAACTCCCCCGCCGCGACCTCGAGCTCGAAGCGCATCTGCATCTCCTCGTAGCGAAAGGAGACCCCCGCGAGACGGATCGCTGCTGCCGTCATCGCCCGGCCTCTCGCGACGCCCGCGCCAAGGACCACGAGATCGCCAGCGTCAGCATGAGCAGGACGAGCGCGAGGCCAGCCGCATCGCCCGAGCGGTAGCTGCCCATCCGCTGCAGCAGCAGATAGGGCAGTGTCATCAGCTGCTCGCCGCCGAACAGGGCGACGACGCCGAGGTCGCCGAGCGAGACGAGCAGACCCATCAGCCCGGCGAGCACGAGCGGACGGCGCAGTGCGGGGAGATCGACGAGGCGCAACCGGTCGAAGCCGGCGATGCCCAGGCTTGTGGCCAGCCGGTCGGTTGCGGCGATGTGGGCACGCAATGCCGGCGCCAACACGCGGGCGACGAAGGGCAGGGCGAACAGAGCGCTCGCAGCTACCACGACCACCGGCGCCGCGCGCGCGAGCATTCCAGTTCGATGCAGCAGGAGGAAGAGGCCTGCTCCGAGCAGCGCAGGCGGCAGCAGGATGGTGGCGCCGGCCGCAAGCTCGAAAGCAGTCGCAAGCAGGCTCGCCGAGCGACTTCGCGCTCGGCTTGCGAGGCGGATGGCAGAGGCTATCAGCGGCCAGGCGAGCATCACCGCGAGCAGGCCCGCCGCAGCCCCGATCGCGAGCGAGGTTGCCAGCGCACGCCAGAGCAACGCCTCGCCCAGCAGCCGCCAGAGCGGCGATGCCATCCCGGCGGCGATGACGGCCAGGATCGGCAGCGCGACGAACCCTGCTGCCGCCAGGATCAGGATGGCATCCCCATCGATGCCGGTCGCGAGATCTGGCCTGGCCGTGCGATTCCCCAAGCCGGCGTCCAGATCGGGCCGCCGGCCGATCAGCCCCAGCAGCAGCAGAACGCCCGCCGCGAGGGCGAGCTGGAGCAGCGCGAGCCTGAGCGCCAGCGCAGGATCGAAATCGAACCGCAGCGCCTGATAGATCGCCACCTCGATGGTCGAGGCTGCCGGTCCGCCGCCCAGTGTCAGCACGACCGTGAAACTGGTTGCGCAGAGCATCAGGACGAGGCCCGCGATCCCCGGCAGCGTCTCGAGGATGATCGGCCGCTCGATCACCCGCCAGATCGCGCGGCCGTCGAGCCCGAGCTCGGCCGCGAGCCGCCAGCTTTCGCCCGGCACCCGCTCGAGTGCCGCCAGCAGCAGCCGGACGGCGAGCGGAAGATTGAAGAAAACGTGGGCGATGAGGATGCCAGTGAGGCCATAGATCGAGCCGTGGCGGGGAACGCCGAGCACTTCGAGGCTGCGATTGAGCCAGCCGTTCTCGCCGAGCACGACCGCGATGCCGAGCACGGCGACGAGTTGGGGCAGCGCCAGCGGCAGCAGGAAAAGATCGAGCACGAGGCTGCGGCCAGGCAGGCGTGGGCGCCGCGCCAGCGCGAGCGCGACCGGCACGGCAAGACCGCAGGAAATCAGCGCCGACAGCGAGGCTTCGAGAGCCGTGAAACGCGCGACTTGCCAGAGATAGGCGGCGGGCATCGCTCCGGGCTCGCTGCCCCCGACCGTCGCGAGCGCGACGAGCGAGCTGCCGGCGAAGGCAGCGATGAGGAAGAGTGCGAGCGCGCCGGGCAAGGCAGAGTCGGGCAGCAGGCAGCAGGCGGCGGGCAGCCGACAATGCGCTCTGCCCCCTGCTGCCTGTTGCCCGTTGCCCGCTGCCCCCTTCATCGAGAAAACGCTTCCAGCCACTCCGCAGTCCAGGCGCGCCGGTTGGCCGCAACCTCATCGGGCGTGAAGCCGATGGTCTTTTCCGGCTTCGCCAACGCCTGGAACTCGGGCGGCAAAGCGCCTGACAGGCGCCCGGCCGGGAACATCCAGTTGCCGGTCGGGATCGCGTCCTGGAAGCCCGGCCCGGTCATGAAGGCGAGGAAGCGCTCGGCGAGCGCGGCGTGCTGGCTCGCCCGCAGGCGCGCGGCCACCTCCACCTGCAGCACGTGGCCTTCGGGAAAGACCAGCGCCACGTAGCGCTCGCTCTTTTCCGCGATCAGGTGATAGGCGGGCGAGGTGGTGTAGCTCAACACCATCGCCGCCTCGCCCTTGGTGAACAGCCCATAGGCCTCGCTCCAGCCGGGCGCGACGGTGAGGATCTTGGGCTTCAGGGCCCGCCAGGCGTCAGCAGCCTTGTCGCCATAGACCGCCTTCATCCAGATCAGGAAGCCCAGGCCAGGCGTCGAGGTGCGCGGGTCCTCCAGCACGATCTTGGCGCCATGGCTGCCGTTGATCAGAGCGTCCAGGCTCGTCGGCGGATCTTTCAGTTTCTCGCGGTCATAGACCACGGCGAAATGAGCCCAGTCGTAGGGCAGGAAAATCTCGTCGCTCCACGCGATCGGCAGCGATAGCTTCGTCGCATCCTGCCCGTGGGGCGCGAACAGGCCGGTGGCGCGGGCTTCCGCAATCAGATTGTCATCGAGGCCAAGCGCGATGTCGGCGGTTGCGCTCGCGCCTTCGAGCTTCAAGCGGTTGAGGATCTGCACGCCGTCGCCGACCGCGATCCATTGCAGATCGCAACCGCACTCCGCTTCGAATGCCCTTTCGATCGCGGGGCCGGGTCCCCACTCGGCGACGAAGCTCTCGTAGGTGAGGACAGTCAGGGTTTCGGCGGCAGGCGCCGGGCGCGTGAAAGCAGCGGCAACAACGCAGGCAAGTGCAAGGGATCGTCGCATGGCATCCTCCCAGGGGCTCGTAACAGCGTGGAGGATGGCTGGCCCTGTGCGGAGCGAGCTCCCAATCCCTCCGCCGGTATGACCCGGATCAGGTTCGGCGGGTTGGCAGGTCGACCTGCCTCTCAGCCCGTGGAGGGCACCCCGTAGAAGCGGGGAGGAGATTAGCGCAGATGGCCAGCCATATCAACCCGTTGCGCTCCTGGCCAGCGGCGGCGCAGGCTGAAGGTCACTGCTTGAACATTTTCTCCTTCAAGAGGCTCTTCAACTCCTGAGGTAACCAGGGCATGTCCTTGGCAAGAAAACGTGAATTCGAGTAGGTCCTGATGATTTGTCCAACAAGGGCCGCGTGAGCCGCATCCTTGGTTCTGCTCAAAGGCTTTCTGCTGTCCTGTCGAGAGACCCACAGCTTGTGCAACGCGAAAGTTCGCGGCTCTGGCACGACAATCCTGACCGGCCACCCATCATCGGCGATCACCGTCTGCTCGAGCTTCGGCGCATCGAGGAGCCAGATCAACCCAGGCATCTCTACAGGTTCTACATCGCCACTTACAAATTTCTCGAAGAGCGGAACGCGCCCCTTCAATTCCGGCATGAGGAAATCAACGATGTAGCCCTCGTTATTCGTTGGATTATAGCCGTATTCAGCGGTGAATGACGGGTCAACTCTCCGAAGTATTCCCATCAGGCCTTCACGTCCGTGTTCGGTCGTTGCGAACCGCAGCTCGCGCCGGGCATCCCATAGCAAGTCGGCATCTCGCGTTTCCCGGAGCTCGCCGCCTATGAAGACGCCAAAGGCAACCTCGTAGGCATAGAGTACATTGGTACCAGCGACGATGACGTGATCGCCAAGCAGCGCTTCGCGGTCGAGCTCATTCAATATCCTCGCGACAATGCGCGGCAAACGACCAAGCCCCAGCGCCTTGTTGACACCCGCCATCCTATCGAGACGCTTGGTGACACCGGAAACTCTGGCCTTCAGAGCCTTCTTCCGTGCGTCGTTGTCGTGCTTTCTCTTGACGAGTTCAGGCGTCTCGGCGCCAATGAGCGTGACCGTTACTCCGCGTTTAACGCCGAGGTAGCGGTGACCTTTGCTCGTTTTCCATACGAGGCTCGGCAGACGTTCGAGCTCTCGCTTGGCGGGCCGCCACACGGAAAACGCCTGCTGAGTGTCGATGAGCTGTCGCCGCTGCTCGTTGTCCATTTCGACGAAGCTCATTTCAACCCTTTGATTCAGCGTTAGTTTTCACTGCTGCCGAAAAACGGCCAAACAGTGAAAACCACATTTCTGTCGGCAAGTTAGGTCGATTCGAGAGGCATCTCAATCGCGCCTTGTCGGCCACGAGGCCGAGGAGAATGCCCTCGGCACCGTTGAGACCCCGGCGCGATAGTGAGGACGAGCCCCGCCCGGATGAAGAGCCGGAGGTCGTGGATGGCCAAGCTCCGGCTCCTCCCCCTATGCCGAAGTCTTCTTCAGCGTCGTGGCCGCTCCGCGCGTCCGCACTTCGGCACGCCCTTGCGGCCAAGCAGCCACTTTCGGATCGATCTCGGCATTCATTGTGAGCAGGAGATCGCTGATCGTATCCAGGGTGAGATTTCCCGGGGCCGCCAGCCAACGGGTGATCTGCTCCGGCCTCTTGCCCAGCCTCTTTGCCAGCTTGGAACGGGTCAGGCCCGATCCTTGCCCCTCGGCTAGGAAGCAGCCAAGCACGACCTCGTGAATCTGGTTCCGGAACCGCTCGCGAAACTATGCGATCTGCCCAACGGTGATTGGCTCCTCACTTAAAGGCTCCGACGTCGACCACGTTCTTGGAAATGTAGGCATGTGAGTAGTCTCTCGCAGAGCTTATTGACATTCAAATCAAGTACCCGGCACCTGCAACGTCGACGGCCGGCACGCGACAGTTTGACATTCGCGCTCCCTTCCCCCATTCTCTGCCGCAACCCCAAGACCCCCGGTCTTCGGGATCGTCTTGCACATGGCCGCGTGCGCACCGTGCACGAGCCGGGAGGCAGGAGGATCAACGGCCGTCAGCGCCAAGCGCCCACGGGCGCACTTTGCATTGGCCTGTCGCGAGAGCGCCCCATGTTCGAAAGCCTGTCGGAACGCCTCTCGTCTGTGTTCGACCGCCTGCGCGGGCGCGGCGCACTGACGGATTCCGACGTCGCCGAAGCCATGCGCGAGGTCAGGCGGGCGCTGCTCGAGGCCGACGTTGCGCTCGACGTGGTGCGCGACTTCATCGACAAGGTGAAGGCCAAGGCCGTCGGCCAGGAGATGATCCGCTCGGTCACGCCCGGCCAGCTCGTCGTCAAGATCGTGCACGACGAATTGGTCGAGATGCTGGGCTCCTCCGCCGAGCCGATCGACCTCAACGCCCCGGCCCCCGTCGTCATCATGATGGTCGGGCTGCAGGGCTCGGGCAAGACGACCACATCGGCAAAGATCGGGCGGCGGCTGACCTACGCACACCCGAGTGGGATGCTTTTATAGTGTACGCATTACCGGCATACATCCTCAATACATCTGCTCAAGTTTCTTGAGAAAGAGGAACAATTTTTCGGTAGGCAGAGGGGCAGACGCAAAGTACTGGTTGAATGTGTAGTTTACGCCCAATTTGCGTTCAATGCGGAACGCCTTTGGTTTCATGCTGGATTCTTGTGGATCGACAGAAAGCGAGAATCCTTGAGAACGGTATGTCGCGTGATAGCCGGAACTTTCCTCCAGTAATTCTTGCAAATACGCATTCAAATCTTGCAAAACATCGAGTGTTTGCAATAACGGCTGTTGCGATTCAACGGTAATGCTACTATCAAATAAACGCTCCACACGATGAGTTCTTACGAATGTTACATCAAGGTTCTCTCTTGCCCATTCCTTTAGGTGATCTACAAAATTTTCCAGCATTTTTGTAGGAGAACGTGAGTCGACTACGATGCCATCGCTATGAATCGCAAGCGAGCCAATGGCCATTTCACGATAGATGCCATCTGTCAACTTAAGGCCGTTCTCGCGGATTTCGTCAAGTGAGTCCGGTACGCCCGAGAATTGGAACGTTTCTTGCAGTGTCTCGACTATCCTGGGCAAGTGAAGTTGACCCTGTGCGCGGGTAATCATCATCAATTCCACGACTCGAGCTTCTTCGATTGAAACTAGGCGCATGGTCCACAACCCTTTGAGTTAGTTCGATTAGTTGATGTGAGGACCTGCTTTTAGGTACCCTTAGTATATCGGTCTGAATGGCACCCAGTGCGCTCGCTTGGCGCGAAGTTCCTCGGGGCGACGCAGCAAATTCCGTGCTCGAAAACAGCCCGCATGGTAAATCAGAAAGCAGGCGCGTTTGATCGTCTGACCAATTTACTACCTTTGGATCGACTTCCGCATTCATCGCTAGCAACAAATCGCTAACGGTGTCCAAAGTTATGTTACCAGGAGCTGATAACCACCGCGTAATCTGCTCTGGGCGCCTTGCTAACCTCTTTGCTAATTTGATGCGCGTCAAGCCAAATTTTTCTCGTTCCGTAAGGAATCGACGAAGTATAACTTCATGTATCCTATTGCGAAACCGCTGACGGAAATATGCAATCTGCCCTGCTGAAATTGGTTCTTCATCTGATTGATCCAAGGTCGACCACGTCTGCGGATATGTAGTCATACACATTGTTTCCTTTCAGCGGATTATAAGATGGAAAGAGTTTTCGCCACTCCACTTTGCATCTCTCGAATTCATCGCGCCATTCCTTGCTTTTAGGCGCACCTAAGTATGCTCTATCACAAGCATGCGTCGCTACAAATGTATCTGTCTCTGCAAATCTGCCAAATACCCTTAGGCTAAGTTTCGGATCTCTACTCCTAATTTCCCAAACTTCTTCATCTAAATTATCAAGTTTCTTCATATAAGCATATTTGTGGGAGCCTGTCGTAACGGTGATTAGCCCACCCGACGAGAAGAAATCCAAATCCGCATGCAACCTCCCCATCCTCTGCTCTTCCTCTTGGTCATTCCAAGGCCCCCAAAGCGGTCGGTGTAACAAGGGGGCTGCATAGATCGTCCGGTGCGAGATCGTGCTCTCAATCTTGGCTCTCACGAGAATGAGCCGATTTTCCGCAACCCTGTTGGATATCTCAATGCCGATTGACATATAAGTCAAGTGCCCAGCTGATTCAAGGAAAATGATTCGCTGGCCATGAACATATCGGACTGTCGGTCGTTGGAGCCAGCCCGTTTCCAAGGGTTCTCCAGCTTCTCGCCATGGCGCCACCGCCGCCAATTTGACATCCCACTCCCCATCCCCCATTGTCCTGCGCAACTATCGTCATCCCGAACGCAATCGGGATCGTCCGGCACATGGCGGAGCGCTTCGGCGCACACCGGGAGGCTGGAGGATCAACGCCCGTCAGCGCATCGCGCCCACGGGCGCCGTCGGTGTTTGGCCTGTCGCGAGAGCGCCCCATGTTCGAAAGCCTGTCCGAACGTCTCTCATCCGTCTTCGACCGCCTGCGGGGACGCGGCGCGCTGACCGATTCCGACGTGGCCGAGGCCATGCGCGAGGTGCGGCGCGCCCTGCTCGAGGCCGACGTAGCGCTCGATGTGGTGCGCGACTTCATCGACAAGGTGAAGGCCAAGGCCGTCGGCCAGGAGATGATCCGATCGGTCACGCCGGGCCAGCTCGTCGTCAAGATCGTGCACGACGAATTGGTCGAGATGCTGGGCTCCTCCGCCGAGCCGATCGACCTCAACGCCCCCGCCCCCGTCGTCATCATGATGGTCGGGCTGCAGGGCTCGGGCAAGACGACCACATCGGCAAAGATCGGCCGCCGCCTCGCCGAGCGCGACAAGAAGCGCGTGCTGATGGCCTCCCTCGATACCCGCCGCCCCGCCGCGCAAGAGCAATTGCGCGTGCTCGGCGAGCAGACGGGCGTGCCGACGCTGCCGATCATCGCCGGCCAAACGCCGGTGCAGATCGCCAGGCGTGCGGTCGAAAGCGCGCGCCTGGGCGGCTTCGACGTGGTGATCCTCGACACCGCCGGCCGCACCCACATCGACGAAGCGCTGATGGCGGAGTCGGTCGAGATCCGCGACGCGACCGGCCCGCACGAGACGCTGCTCGTTGCCGACGCGCTGACCGGCCAGGACGCCGTCAACCTCGCCAAATCCTTCAACGAGCGGATCGGCATCACCGGAATTGTCCTCACCCGCGTCGACGGCGATGGCCGCGGCGGCGCGGCACTTTCCATGCGCGCCGTCACCGGCAAGCCGATCAAGCTGCTCGGCGTCGGCGAGAAATGGGACGCGCTGGAGGATTTCCACCCCGGCCGCATCGCGGGCCGCATCCTGGGCATGGGCGACGTGGTCTCGCTGGTCGAGAAGGCGGCCGAGACCATCGACCGCGACAAAGCGGAGAAGATCGCCGCCAAGATGAAGAAGGGGATCTTCGACCTCGAGGATCTCTCCGAGCAGCTGAAGCAGATGGAGCGGATGGGCGGCATGCAGGGTGTGCTCGGCATGCTGCCGGG
>JANNSW010000514.1:0-2646 GCA_031403055.1 Hyphomicrobiaceae bacterium
ACGAAATAGTTGTCCTCCACCATCGGCGCGTTCGAGACGACGTCCGCGGCGATCTCGCCGTCGGTCACCTTGTCCTCGCGGCGCTTCATTTTCATGGCGACGACCCGGCTCATCGGCTCGACGCCCTCGGTGTCGACCTCGTTCAACTGCTCGACCCATTTGAGCAGCGAGGTCAGCTCGCCTTCCAGGCTCGTGGCCTCCGCGCCGGTGATCTTCAGGCGTGCGAGCCGCGCGATGTGGCGGACGGTCTTCTCGTCGATCTGCATGGCTGGGCTCTTGTTCATCGGCGGGCGGAAGGGGGCGACCATTGTCTCGATACTGACATGCAACGGGCTCCCATCACCCGTCCTCCCGGCCAAGCGCTGGCCTCGGCAGGCCATGCTGCGGTTGCCCGACCTCCGGGATGACAGGTGTGGGTTTGATCGGCATAGTCTGTCTTTCTTGACGCCTATGATCCACGTGGGGATAGCGGCTGCCTGTGCGCCGCGCAACAGGGCCGATGTGCCCGAGGGAGAACGCAGTTGAGCGAGAGGAAGGACGGGCCGGGCCGGTTCGTGAAGGCGGCAAAGGCGCTGGGGCTCGACGTGGAGTTGAAGGAGTTTTCCCAAAGCACCCGCACGGCTGAGGAAGCGGCTACCGCCTGCGGCTGCGCGGTCGGCCAGATCGTCAAATCGCTCGTCTTCAAGGGCAAGCGGACTGGCACGCCCTATCTGCTGCTGGTGTCTGGGGCCAACCGGGTCCACCAGAAGGGGGTTGCGGCCGTAATCGGCGAGACGCTCGAGCGCCCCGATGGCCAGCTCGTGCGCGACCTGACAGGCTTTGCCATCGGCGGCATTCCCCCGCTCGGCCACGATTTGGCGCTGAGCACCTACATCGACGAGGACCTGTTGCAATACGACCGCATCTGGGCGGCGGCCGGCTCGCCCAACGCCGTGTTTGCGACGGCGCCCCAGGAGCTGCAGCGGGCGGCCAAGGCGAAGGTGATCAAGGTGGTGGGGTGAAGACTGCTACTCGATCTCGAGCCGCTGCCCGAGGCGTCCTGCCAGGTCCTGGATGTACTGCCAGGCGACCCGCCCCGAGCGGGCGCCGCGCGTGACCGACCATTCGAGCGCGCCGCGCTCGAGCTCGGGCTCCGCGATTTTCAGCCCGAAATGCGCCGCATAGCCGCGCACCATCTCCAGATAGGCCGGCTGGCCGCAATGATGGAAGCCGAGCCAGAGCCCGAAGCGGTCCGACAGCGACACCTTCTCCTCGACCGCCTCAGACGGGTTGATGGCGGTCGAGCGCTCGTTCTCCATCATGTCGCGTGGCATCAGATGGCGCCGGTTGGAGGTCGCGTAGAAGATCACGTTCTTGGGCCGTCCCTCGATGCCGCCTTCGAGCGCTGCCTTCAGCGATTTGTAGGAGGTGTCGTCGGGCTCGAACGAGAGGTCGTCGCAGAACACGATGAACCGGTTGGTGTCGGCCTTCAGGATCTGCAGGCAGCGCGGCAGCGAGGCAATCTCCTCGCGATGGATCTCGATGAGCTTCAGGTCGGGCGTGGGCAGCCCCTCGGCGTGCAGCTGGCCGCGCACCTCGGCATGCACGGCTTTCACCGCCGAGCTCTTGCCCATGCCGCGCGCGCCCCACAGCAGGGCATTGTTGGCGGGCAGGCCGTTGGCAAACCGCAGGGTGTTGCCGAGCAGCTCCGCGAGCGTGTGGTCGAGGCCTTTCAGCAGGAGGAGCGGCACCCGGTTGATCCGATCGACCGGCAGGAATGCTTCCGGACTCGGCTGCCAGACGAAAGCCTCGGCCTCCCCGAGCGCGGGCCGCTCGAGCGGGGGCGGCGCCAATCGCTCGAGCGCACGAGCGATGCGTGCGAGGTCGTTCGCGGCGGTCCTGGGGCTGGTGGACATGCGAGGGGGCTCCGCCTTGCAGGCCGCTCATCGGCTGGCGCCGGGTCTATAGCCGAGGCAAGGCCCATCGTCACGCCATCTTCGCCCAGCGATCGGGATCGCCCATGTCGGATTGGCATTGACAAGGCCGCGGTCAAGGACGAATAAACGCGGCGCCGTTCGCTCAAGCTGCCTGCAGCCGGAGCATGGCCCCATGCGTCAGCGCAAGGGGCCTCGATCGGCGCTTCTGGCTGGATCTGGAAGGGTGCCCGAGCGGCTAAAGGGGGCGGACTGTAAATCCGCTGGCTAAGCCTACGCTGGTTCGAATCCAGCCCCTTCCACCAATTCAGGGTATAGGTTACAGGGGACAGGGAGAAAAAGGTTGTGATTGTTTTTCCCCTATTCCCTATTCCCTATTCCCTGCCCTAGCGGGTGTAGCTCAATGGTAGAGCAACAGCCTTCCAATACAGAAAAAGTTGCAAGCATATCAATAGCTTAACTGGCACTATGCACTGATTTTGTACTTCGATCTCACTAGAAGAACGGTTATACAGATGCGGCGGTTTGGCCATCGTGCGTATACTGATGTGCGACGGGGTCGGTCTGAATTCTGTGCCATGTATTCGATTGACACGAGGCTTGGAGGTGCCGAGGTTCGCGCGCCAGGGCAGCCTTGGAAATTCGCTTGGCGGACTTAAAATCCTGGGCTCTGAGAGCGTGCGGGTTCAAGTCCCGCCGTCCGCACCAATGAAATCAATAGCATACGAGAAAC
>JANNSW010000515.1:0-9298 GCA_031403055.1 Hyphomicrobiaceae bacterium
GGAACCATGGGCACCGAGCCGCCGGGCGTGTTCATCCGCGTGGTCGACGACGACGACAAGGATGTTGCAATCGGCCAGTCCGGGGAAGCCCTGATTGGCGGGCCCGATCTCTACAAGGGCTACCTCAAGCGTCCTGACGTCACGGCGGAGGCCAACCGCGGTGGCTGGTATCATTCGGGCGATGTCGTTCGACGCGACGAGCGCGGCCTCCTCTATTTCGTCGGGCGCAAGAAGGAGATCATCCGGCGCTCCGGCGAGAACATCTCGGCCGCCGAGGTCGAGGCGGTGCTGCGCTCGCACGACAAGGTGCTTGAGGTCGCCGTCGTGCCCGTCCCCGACGAGCTGCGGGGAGAGGAGGTGAAGGCCTACATCCAGCCCAAACCCGGCGAGACGGCAAAGAGCTTTCCGCCCGAGGAGGTCATCGCCTTCTGCAGGCAGAACCTCGCTGCCTTCAAGCTGCCTCGCTACATCGAGTACCGCACCCAGGACTTCGAACGCACGCCCTCCATGCGGGTGCAGAAGAAGTCGCTGATCGACGCCAAGCCGGATCTGACGAAGGGCGGCGTCTGGGACCGCGAGACCGGTAAATTCCGCGATTGAGAGAGTAGGTTCGATCATGGTCGACAAGCAGTCCACGGCGAAGGTGCTTCCCGCGTCCGCAGCACCCGAGGTTTGCGATCTTCTGATCCGCAATGGCCGTGTTCTGACCATGGATGGACGCCGCACCGTTTACCCCGACGGGGCGGTCGCCATCACCGGCACTCGGATCGCCGGGGTCGGCGCGACACCCGCGCTCGACGCCCGCTTCAAGCCGCGCCGCACGATCGATGCCCATGGCGCCGCGGTGCACCCCGGTCTGATCGACGGTCACTACCACGCCGGACTGCACCTCTCGCGCGGCTCGATCACCGACAACCCCAATCCACCCAAGGAGGCTGGCGGCGCAGGGCCGGGCGTGTTCATACGCTGGATCAACGCACTCACAGACGAGGACGAGTACGCGAGTGCGCTGATGGCATCGGTGGAGATGGTGAAGAACGGCTTTACCGCCTACGTCGAAGCAGCGACCGCCTTCGAGCCCGATCTCGTCGCGGAGGCGGCCGAGGCTGTCGGCATCCGCGTCTCGGTCTCGGATTGCATGCTCTGGGACCTGGTCGGAGGCGAGCCGATGGCAGCCCTGATCCCGCGCGCACCCTGTGATGGCAGCCGCGCCCGCAGGCTGCTCGGCGATCAGGTGCGCCGGCGCGGCAAGGGCGACGGTCTCGTGCGCGCCCACGTCTCGCTCTACGGTCTGGCCAGCGCGAGTCTAGAGCTGACGAAGGAAGCCAAGCGCCTCGCCGACGAGCTGCGCGTGCCATTCCACCAGCACCAGAATTTCATGACGAGCGATGCCGCCTACGACAGCAAGCGGTTCGGCAAGCCCGCACTCGTCCATTTCGCCGAAGCCGGCGTGCTCGGGCCCAACGTCGTGTTCACCCACATGAACGTGCTCACCGATGCCGAGGTCGAGGCCGTCGCGAAATCCGGCATGGCGCTGGTCTGGCACCCTGGCAATTTCATGTATTACGGGATCGCCCAAACGGCGAGGAGCCGGTTCCCCGAGCTGCACCGTCGCGGCACTGCCATCGCCTTCGGCACCGATGTCGCCAAGGTCTGGGCGTTTGGCGAGCTCGGTTTCATCGCCTATCTCGTCAGCCGCGAATGGGGTGACTTCGTTCCCTCGGAATCGCTCCTCGAAATGTTCACGCTCGGTGGCGCGCGGGCGCTCGGCATGGAGAGCGAGGTCGGCAGCCTCGAAACCGGCAAGCGCGCCGATCTCGTCATCCGCTCCGACGATCTCCCCGACGCGCAACCCAACATCGATGTCGTCCGCCAGCTCATGCTGGTGAGCCGCACCAAGTCGGTCGATACCGTCATCTGCAATGGCGAGGTCATCGTGCGGCACGGCAACCTCACACGGCTCGACGAGGCAAACGTCTACCGCCTCGCGCGAAAATCCGCCGAGCGGATGGCGGAGCGGGCCGGCATCAAGGTGAAACCCGTCTGGCCCGTTGTCGAATGATGGCTATCCGAGCATGACCACCGTCGAGTTCAGGAGCGTCTCGAAGCACTACGGCAGCGTTCGCGCCGTTGACGACGTTTCGCTGAGTGTCGCGACGGGGGAGCTCGCGACCATCCTCGGCCCCTCTGGCTCGGGCAAGACGACGATGCTGTCGCTGATCGCGGGCATCGCCGAGCCGAGCGCCGGCAGCATCCTGATCGGCGGCCGCGACGTGACGATGATGCCGGCCGCGGAGCGCAATGTCGGGCTCGTCTTCCAGAGCTATGCGCTGTTTCCCCACATGACCGTCGCCGACAACGTGGCGTTTCCGCTGCGTGTCCGCCGCACGGCGCGCGCGGAGATCGGGGGGCGGGTCGCCGAGGCCCTCTCCCTCGTCCGGCTCGAGGGCTACGAGCGCCGCAAACCCCACGAGCTTTCGGGCGGCCAGCAGCAGCGCGTCGCGCTCGCCCGCGCGGTCGTGTGGAAACCCGACATCCTCCTCCTCGACGAGCCGCTCGCCGCCCTCGACCGCAAGCTGCGCGAGGAGGTCAGGGCGGAGATCCATGGCCTGCAGCGCCGGCTCGGGATCACCACGATCATGGTGACCCACGACCAGGACGAGGCGCTGTCGCTCTCCGACCGCATCGTTGTGCTGGATGGCGGCCGGGTCCGCCAGATCGACACCCCGTTCGATGCCTACCACAAGCCCAACAGCCGCTTCGTTGCAGGCTTCCTCGGGCTCGCCAACTTTCTCGAAGGCGAGATCGAGGCCAATGGCTCTGGCACCGTCATCCGCCTGAAGAGCGGCGAGCGGCTCGCCTGCGCATCCGGCCCTGAAGGCACCGGCCCGGTTTGCGGCGTGCTCCGCCCCGAGGATCTGGTGGTTGCCAATGGGGACGGTCGCGGCCGGCTGACGGGCAGGGTCAGGGAAGCGGTCTTCTTCGGCGAGAGCGTCCGCTACACGGTCGCTCTCGCCAGCGGATTTCAACTCATCGCGCACGTTCCGGGCTCGCGCTCCAAGCTCCCGGAAGGTGCCCACGTCAACCTGGATTGGGATCCGGCGCAAGTCTGGCTCCTGCCGGGCGAGGACTGAAGCGTGCGCGAGACGTGGGCAAGGCGTGCAAACGGATGGCCTGAGCATAGGCCGTGAGCCCCGCCGAAAGCGGGTTTGGAACGAGGAGGAAATGCCTGTGAGAAAGCTAAAGACGATGACAGTCGGGCTACTCTCGGGAGCTGCGCTCGCCGCACTTTCGTGGTCCGCGGTTGCCGAGGATCTGCACATCATGCATGCAGGCGGTCAGTGGGGCGATGCGATGGCCAAGTGCATCGATGAGCCGCTCGCCAAGGACAAAGGCATCAAGGTCATCACCGAGACGCCCGGTGGCTATGCCAAGCTTGCCGCGCAGGTGAAGTCGGGAACGATCACCAACGTGGCCGCGGATGCCGGCACGACGGAGCTCTATCGGATGGTGGCCGAAGGGCTGGTCGAGGAGATCGACTGGGCCGCGGTGAACCCCAAGCCCATGTTCGATGAGGCCAAGAACAAGTACGGCTTTGGGGCATCCTACTACTCGACGATCATGGCCTATCGCGAGGATGCGAAGGCGCCGAAGAACTGGGCCGAGTTCTTCGACACGGTGAACTTCCCGGGCAAGCGCGGCTTGCCGGACTACGCGGACTATGTCTTGCCGTTTGCCGCCATGGCAGCCGGCCAGTCGGCTGAAAGCGTCGCCAAGGATGGCGTCGATCTCGACAAGGCGTTCGCTACGCTCGAGCGCGTCAAGAAGGATGCGATCTGGTGGCAAGCGGGCGCACAGCCCCCACAGCTCCTCGCCGACAACGAGGTGCAGTATGCGATCTCCTGGTCGGGCCGTGTCGTCGGCAAGCCTGGCATCAAGGTGAACTGGCAGGACGGCATGCTCGACATCTCCTGGTTCGTCGTGACCAAGGGTGCGACGGCCGAGCAGAAGAAGTCGCTCTATCAGTGGTTCTATGAGCAGACGGTTGCCGAGAAGCAGGCCTGCGTCGCACAGTACATCTCCTACCCGGGTCCCAGCCCGGACCTCGAGGCGATGCTGCCCAAGGACAAGCTTGCGGAGTTCCCGACCTACAGCGAGAACAAGAAGGTGCAGTGGATTCCGAACGGCGAATGGGCATTCAAGAACAATGCCGAGATCGAGAAGCGCTGGAACGAGTTCAAGTTGAAACTGTAAGCGTGGCGATCCCCTCCCCTCGACAGGGGAGGGGGTCGGCCGTGAGCATCGAGGAGCGTTTCCAGCCGTGGACGGACGAGCCGCCGCAATGATCGAAGCGCCTGCCGCGAGCCTCCGCTCGGCGCCGACGCCGACACGCCGCGAGCGGCGCTGGGACTATGTGCTCCTGGTCGCGCCGCTGCTCTTGCTCGTCCTCGCTGTGTTCGACTATCCGCTTTTCACGACCGCGCTCTGGAGCGTGACCGACCCCAAGACCGGCGCGCTCACCGGCCAGCACTATGTCGACTTCATCGAGGCCGGCTATTTCGTCAGGATCATCTGGCGCACCATCATCGTCGCCGCCGAGGTGACGCTGCTGTGCGCGGCTCTTGGCTATCCGCTCGCCTATTGGATCTCCAAGCTCAGGCCCGACCGGCAGATGCTCGCGCTCGGCATCGTCGTCATGACCTTCTGGGTCTCGATCCTCGTTCGCACCTATGCCTGGATCGTCATTCTCGGCAACGGCGGCATCGTCAACCGCTGGCTGCAGGCCTCGGGCCTCACCACGAAGTCGATCGAGTTCCTCTACAACGAGAACGGCGTGCTGCTCGGCATGGTGAACGTGCTGTTGCCGTTCCTGATCCTGCCGCTCGCGGCGGCCATGCGACGCGTCGATCCGAGGCTGTTGCAGGTCGCCGAGACGCTCGGCGCCTCGCGGCTCTCGATCTTCTGGCGCGTGTTCTTCCCGTTGACGGTGCCGGCGCTCTCGGCCGCCATGGTGCTTGTCTTCATCCTTTCGCTCGGCTTCTACATTACCCCGGCGATTCTCGGGGGCGGGCGCGTACCCTTGATCGCCAACATGATGGACATGCTCATCAACAAATTCGCGCGCTGGGAGATGGCGGCCGTCAACTCGGTCGTCTTGCTCGCGCTCACTCTGGTGTTCTACGGGTTCTACCAATGGCTGCGCGAGAGGGCATGATGGCGACGGCGGGCCGGCCGACGACCAGGCTGGGAGCGAGCCCCTGGCTGACGGTCCTCGCCTGCGCGGTGCTGCTGTTCCTCTGTCTGCCGATCCTGATCGTCGTGCCGATGTCGTTCTCGAGTGCGAAGTCGCTCGAGTTTCCCCCGCCCGGTCTGTCGCTCAGATGGTTCGAGATCCTGTTCACGACGGAGGTTTGGCGCAACGCCGGCACCAACTCGCTGCTGCTCGCGACGATCTCCTCGAGCATCGCGCTCGTGCTCGGTACCATCGCGGCCTACGGCCTGCTGCGCGGGCGCTTTCCCGGGCGCACTCTGATGGAAGGCAACTTCATGGCGCCGATGATCTTCCCCTCGATCATTACGGCGGTCGCACTGTTCATCGTGTTCGCTCGTACCAAGTTGCTGGGCACCTTCCTCGGCCTGGTGCTTGCCCATACGATTCTGGTCGTGCCCTATGTGGTGCTGATCATGCAGGTGGCGATCAAGAGCTTCGATGTGCGCATCGAGCAGGTTGCATTCACGCTCGGCGCGTCGAAGGCGCAGGTGCTGACGCGGGTGGTGCTGCCGAACCTCTTGCCCAGCATGGTGGCCGCCTGGATCTTCGCCTTCGTCATCTCGTTCGACGAGGTGGTGGTGACGCTGTTCGTCGCCGGCACCCACATGACGATCCCCAAGCGTATGTTCAACGAGCTGATCATGCAGATCAATCCGACCATCACCGCGGTTGCGACGCTGCTGATCGCCTTCAACCTGCTGGCGCTCGGCCTGCTCGTCGTCTTCATGCGGCGTGGCGGTATTCTCGAGAAGCAGCTTACGTGACCATTTTTCCTTCTCCCTTGGGGAGAAGGTGGCCGGCTGGTGTCGTAGAAGACATGCCTCCGGCATGACAAGCCGGCCGGATGAGGGGTCGTTCCGACCACAGACCCCTCATCCCGGGCGCCTAAGTCCGGCTACGCCGGACCAAAGCGCCCAACCCTTCTCCCGAATGGAGAAAGGGAAGCAGAGGGCAATGGGTCGTCTTGGAGCGCGCCATGACGGATGTGATCGCCGAATGGGTGCAGCCGGTCGAGTGGGGCAAGACGCGCGAGTTCGCGCGCGCCGTGCACGACCGGCATGCGGACGCCGATCCACTCATTCCCCCACCGACGTTTCCGATGGTGCTTTCGGCCGATTTCGTCGAGCGCTTGATCGTCGAGCGCCTGCAGCTCGATCGGCGACGCACGGTGCATGGCGAGCAGGAGTACGACTATCTGCGGCCGCTGCGGGTCGGGGAGCGGGTGCGGCTGCGGGCACGCGTGCTGTCGGACACGGTGAAGCTTGGCAAGCGCGGCGGCCGGATGCGCGTCGTGGTCAGCGAGGTCGAGCTGGCGAACGAGGCAACCGGGGAATTGATCGGCACCGAACGCTCGACGGCGATCGAGATGGCGCCTGTCGAGGGAGGCTCACCATGAGGCTCGCGCCGCCTCCCGAGTTTCGAGTGGGCCCGCTGACCCGCACCGATATCGTGCGCTATGCTGGTGCGTCGGGTGATTTCAACCCGATCCATCACGACGAGGTTTTCGCCCAGGCTGCGGGGCTCCCCAGCGTCATGGCCCATGGCATGTTGTCGGCAGGTCTGCTCGCTTCTTTCGTCACGGCCTGGTTCGGGCCCGGCTCGGTCAAGCACTACAAGGTGCGGTTCCGCGACAAGGTCTGGCCCGGTGACGTGCTGTCGGCCGAGGGACGTGTCGTGAGCGAGCTTGCCGAGGCCGGACGCCGGCTGGCCGAGCTGGAGCTCGTTTTGAAGCGGCAGGACGGCGCGGCCGTCGTGACCGGTACGGCTGTCGTTTGGACCGGAGAGGATTGAGTACAATGCAGCGCCTCGAGGGAGCCGAAATCGCAACGAGGCGCGCATTGCGTCGCGGCAGGATCCAGACGGTATGCGGCCTCATCGAGCCGAGCCAGCTGGGGCCGACACTGATGCACGAGCATCTCCTGCTGGATGAATCCCAGCTCGATCCGCCGCCGAGCGATCCTGAGCTGCGCCGCCTCTACGAGGCCCCGCTCAGTCCCCAGATTCTGACGCGGATCCGCTATGCCGGTCTCGCGAACCGCGATGACTATGTCTATGACGACATCGAAATGATGCTGGCCGAGGTCGCGCCGTTCAAGGCCGCCGGCGGCAGCGCCATCGTGGAGGTCACGCCGCACGGATTGTTCCGTCAGGCGAGCGGCCTGAAGACCATCTCGGAGCGCTCCGGCGTGCATGTGGTGATGGGGTGCTCCTGGTACGTCGCCGACTCCCACCCCGCGGATATGGCCGAGCGCAGCGAGCAGAGCTTGACCGACGAGATCGTCGCCGACGTGCTCGATGGCGTCGACGGCACCTCGATCTGCGCCGGCATCATCGGGGAAGCCGGCTGCTCCTGGCCGGTGACGGACGACGAGAAGAAGGTGCTGCGCGCCTCCGCCAGGGCGCAAGCGCTGACCGGCGCCGCCTTGACCATCCATCCCGGGCGCCACGAGGACGCTCCCCTCGAGATCATCGGGATCGTCGAGCAGGCCGGCGCCGACCTCTCAAGAACCATCATCTGCCATCTCGAGCGTACGATCTTCGGCAAGCCTGCCATGCAGCGACTGGCGGCGACGGGATGCATTCTCGAGCTCGACCTGTTCGGCCACGAGTACTCCTACTACCCGCCCGCACCACACATCGCGATGCCCAACGATCGGCAGCGTCTCGCATGGCTGCAATGGTTGATCGCCGAAGGCCATGGCCACCAGATCGTCATCGCCCACGACAACGACAACAAGCACTACCTCGAGGCCTTCGGCGGCTGCGGCTACGCCCACATCCAGCGCAACATGGTGCCGGCGATGCACCGCCTCGGTTTTGCCGAGGCCGACATTGACGCGATCCTCGTCGGCACGCCACGCCGGCTGCTGACATTCGTTTGATCTGCCCTATCCCGCCGCAGCCGTCCCGAAGGGAATGCCGAAAGCCGCCAGCTCCTTGACCGCGACCAGCACCAGCATCAGCTTCGTCTCGCCAGCATGATCGTTGCGCACGCCATGGGGCTGCTCGGCGGAATAGCGCACCGTGTCGCCAGTCTCGAGCCGAACCTCCTCCTCGCCGATCTCGACGATCACGCGACCCGAGACGACCGTCATGTGCTCCCAGGCACCATTGCCATGGGCGTTTGCGCGCAGCGTGCCGCCGGGAGCAAGCGTCATCTCGTACCACTCGAAGGGCAATGCGAAGCGGATCGGGTTCAAGATCTTGGTCGTGCAGAGGCCGTCGGCGGAGGTGATGGTCGGGGTGCGGTAAACCTGCACGTGCTCGTACTGCCGGACCTCCTCGAAATGGGCGGAGACCTCCCCCAGCAACTCACCGACACCGACGCCCAGCGAGCGCGTGAGATGCCACACGCGCGCAAAGGTCGGGTTGACCCTGCCGCGCTCGATCTGCGACAGCATCGATTTGGAAACTCCGGATTTCGCCTCGACCTCGGACAGCGTCAAGCTCTGCCGTAATCTGATCTCGCGCAGGCGCCGGCCGATCTCCGGGGGGACCGCACCGGCGGGCCTCGACTTGGCAGTCGCCACGGGCCCATGCTCGGGATGCAGCAGACAGAGCTGGGGCTTCGCCGAGCCTTGAGGCTTCCTGGCGGCCTTCAGGGCGCTCTGCGGCCTCGATTTGCTGCGCGCGCTTCGGTTCGGCATATCGTCCAACTTCGATTGAGGTGCGGTTGCGGCTTGATGCCATAGCAGACGCGTCTTTGCCAGAATTCAGCGTGGACAGAATTGACACACGCGAATTGCTGCCTATCATAAAAGTTTCGTTATCTGGAAATCGCGCGTCCGGTCCGGCCAGATGCGACACTTCAGGGCGCGGCAAGCGAGCCGAAGTTGGAATTGTGCTGATGGGCAGTCGAGACAATCTGGGTCCGATCTACATCGTCGGCGCCGCCGAGACGCCGCTCGGCAAGGTCGTCGACCAGAGCGAGATGTCGATGGTGGCGCTTGCCGCCAAGGAGGCCCTCGACGAGGCAGGGCTCAGGTTCAAGGACGTCGATGCCGTCTTTACGAACTACATGGGAGA
>JANNSW010000516.1:0-1844 GCA_031403055.1 Hyphomicrobiaceae bacterium
GCGCAGGCCCTCGTCATGGAGCAGCAAGACCGGCTCGATCGCCAGTCCCTCGCGCAGCTCCCCGGTCGCGAGGCCGTCCGCTCCCATCACGATCTCGTTGCCGACGCCGAGCGATTTGCCTCGCAGAATGCCTGCCTGCTCGAGCGCGATCGTGTTGGCCCAGGCCGTGTGATGGTCCGGCGAGTAGAGCAGCACCGGCCGGTCCGGCAGGATGCGATCGAGATGGTGGCGGGTCAGCGGCTCCTTGACACCGATAACCGTGTAGTCGACCGACTGGCCGATCAGCAGCGTCGCGTTGCTCTGCTCGGCAAAGGCACGGACCCGATCGCGCAACGCCTCGAACCCGCTCACGCCCATCAGCGAGAGGTGAGCGAGCTCGGCAGCGCCCGAAAACAGATGCATGTGCCCTTCGATGAAGCCTGGCAGCACGGTTGCGCCAGCCGCGTCGACGATCCGCGTATGGGGCGCTATGAGGCCTGCGACATCCGCCTTGGAGCCGACCGCCACGATGCGGTTGCGCGAGATCGCAACGGCCTCGGCCCGGGGCTGGCCGGCGTCCATGGTCAAGACGCGGCCGTTGGTGACGATGAGGTCGGCGGATACTGTCAAACTCGTCCCCCTATCCAATCTGTGACGCCATCAGCGCCAGCATCTCAAACATGAGCGTTGCTCCGAGAAGCCCGGTGACGCCGCTCGGATCATGGGCCGGGCTCACCTCCACGAGATCCGCGCCGATGAGCGGGATCCCAGTGAGACCGCGCACCAACGCGAGCGCCTCGCGACTGGTCAATCCGCCGAACTCGAGTGCACCCGTGCCAGGCGCGCACGCAGGATCGATGGCGTCGATGTCGAACGTGAGGTAGGCGGGCCCACTTCCCGCCACCCGGGCAATCTCGGCAAGTACTGCAGGAATTCCCAGGCTCTCGACCTCGTCCATGAAAATGAGACGCATGCCCGCTTCCTCCGAGAACCGCCAACCCTCGTCGGAGTTCTGAGCGCCGCGCAACCCGATCTGCAGCGAGCGCCTGGGATCAACGAGGCCTTCCTCGATCGCACGGCGGAACATGGTGCCGTGATTGTGGCGACTCGACCCGAAGCGATCCCAAGTATCCGTATGGGCGTCGATCTGAATGAGGCCGATTGGCTGGCTTCCGCCGACAAGCCCACGCAGGATTGGTAGCGAGACGTAGTGATCGCCTCCAGCGGCGATTGGCCGGGCGCCGGATGCTTTGATCCGCGCGAACAGGTCGGCGATGTCGTTCGCGCTCGCCTCGACATTCAGTGGATCGCGGAACACGACGTCGCCGAGGTCCCCGACACGACATTGCTCATAGACATTCTTGCGCGTTACCGGATGGATCATGCGGCAGAAGCCGGATTGCTGGCGCAGCTCGCGCGGCCCCAGTCGCGCGCCGGGGCGCACTGTGACCGTTGCATCGAACGGGATGCCGACGAACACCACGTCCGCCTCGGCCGGGTCCTCGATCAGGGGTGCCCGCATGAAGGTCGCGATACCGCCATACCGCGGCCGCGACATGAAGGACGTATCGGTCTTACCCGGCATCTCTTCGACCTCGCTGTGTTGCTGCATGAGTATGTTGAGTCACGCCATTCCTGCTTGCATCCCGCAGCTGGTATGCGCCCGACCCGCAATTGCACCGGCTCAGCCCTCGATGATCTCGGTGCCTTCGATCTCGACACCGAATCCCGACAGCCCCACATACTGGCGCTCGCGGGTGCCGATCACGCGGATCGAGCGCACGCCCAGGTCTTTCAGGATCTGCGCGCCGAGCCCGATCTCGCGCCACTGCTCGTGCCGTTCGCGCTCGCGCCGGCCGCGATCG
>JANNSW010000517.1:0-6188 GCA_031403055.1 Hyphomicrobiaceae bacterium
GAGAAGGGCATCAAGATCAGCGACGCCGAGATGGCCACGCTCAACATCACCGGCGATGACTTCCATCCCGAATGGAACTACACCATCAAGCCAAGGCCATCGCTGAAATCGTAGCAGTTATTGTTCGGAGTGTCCTAACCAACTGAGCTAAGGTGGCCTATGGTGCGGACCAGCGCGCAAAACGCGGTGCGTTCAGAGCGCAGGTCGCACGGATGGGAGCAGGATAGCGGCCACATTCCCGCTGTGCAAGCGTCTGTCCGTCCTTCGTTGCCGAAGTGCTTGGAGCCTGCGCTCCAACACTGGGCCATTGGCTCGCGATCAGCCGAGCGCCTGGGCGATGTCATCGAGGATGTCCTCGACGTTTTCCAGGCCGACCGAGAGCCGGATCAGGCCGTCGCCGATGCCATGCAAGGCGCGCTCCTCGGGGGAGTAGGTCGAATGCGTCATGCTGGCGGGATGCTGCACCAATGTCTCCGCATCGCCCAGGCTGACGGCGCGCGTGACCATGGTGAGGCGGTTCATGAATTGCAGGCCCGCCGCCAGGCCCGCTTTCAGCTCGAAAGCGATGAGGCCGCCCGAGCGCGACATCTGGCGTTTGGCGAGCTCGTGCTGTGGAAAGGATTTGAGGCCCGGATAGGAGACCTGCCCGACCGCCTTGTGGCCAGCGAGCAACTCGGCGACCGCCAGGGCGGAGGCCGAGTGAGCCGCCATCCGCAATTCGAGCGTCTTCAGGCCGCGCAGGATCAGGAACGCGTTGAACGGCGAGATGGTCGCGCCGGTCAGCCAGCGCAAGCCGACGCCGCGGATCTTGTTGATCGTCTCCTGCTTGCCGACGACGAGCCCGGCGAGCAGGTCGCCATGGCCGCCCAGGTACTTCGTGGCGGAGTGGAGGCTCAGGTCGGCGCCGTGCTCGAGCGGGCGCTGGAGGGCCGGCGAGCAGAAGGTATTGTCGACCACGACGGTCGCTCCGATCGCATGTGCCGCCCTCGCCACGGCGGCGATGTCGATGACCCGCAGATTGGGGTTGGCAGGCGTCTCGAGGAAAACGACGCGGGTCCGCTTGGTGAGCGCTTTTTCCAGTGCGCCGGAAACCGTCAGGTCGGCGAGGCGGGTGGTGACGCCGAACCGGGTGAGGCCTTGGGTGAAGAAGGCGAACGAGGAGCCATAGATCGTGGGGTCGATCACCACCTCGTCACCCGCGCTCAGCAGCGTCCACATGGTTGCCGACAGCGCGCCGATGCCCGAGGCGACGGCCAAGCCGGCTTCGGCGCCTTCCAGGCTCGCGACCCGCTGCTCGAGGAGGGATTGCGTCGGATTGCGGGTGCGGCCGTAGATGTAGCCTGCCTTCTCGCCACGAAACAGCGCACCGCCCTCCTCGGCACTCTCGAAGGCGTAGGTCGAGGTCATGAAGATCGGCGGCGTCAGCGCGCCCTGCTCACTGGCCGGGTCGTAGCCCAGATGGATCGCGCGCGTGGAGAACCCTGGCTCGGCGTTGCGCCGCTTTTTAGGAGGCTTCATCGGTCCAGGTTCCTCGGGCGGTTGGTGATCAGGCGCGGGATGGCAGGCGACGGTTTGCCCGGGCCTTGCCGGTGGCGGACTCGGCATTGGCGGCCGCAGCCTCGACCGGCAGCCCACCGAGCCCGCGCGAGATCTCGCGGGCGGCGCGCAACACCGAGGCGACGAGCATCTCGCTGTCGGCCTTGCGCATGCGGTGCTCGGGTCCGGCAATGCCGATGCCGGCGACGACCTCTCCGGACCGATTGGTGATGGGCGCGGCGATGCCGATCGCGCCTTCGCGCCATTCTCCGAACGTCATCGAATAGCCGCGGCCGCGAATGACATCGAGCTCCACGGCGAGCGCCTTGCGGCTCGCAACCGTCACGGGCGTGAAGCGACGCATCCGGCGGCAGGCGCGCGCGACGACCGCGGGCGGCTGGTAGGCGAGCATGGCTTTGCCGGTGGCGACGCAATAGGCGGGGGCCCGCTCGCCGATGCGGATGTAGGCCCGCACGGCATGGGTGCTGTCGACCTTGTCGATATAGACGGCCTCGTCCGCCTCGAGCACCGAAAGATGCACTGACTCGTTCGTCGCCCTTGCCAGCTTGATGAGCTGAGGCGCGGCGATGGCCCTCAGGTCGAGGCGATCGTAGACCCGCACGCCCAGCTCCCAGAGGCGCAATGTCAGCTCGTAGGCCTTGGTCTGTGGGTCCTGCCGGACGAAGTGGTGCTGCTCGAGCGTCTTCAACAGCCGGTGTGCATTGCTCTTGGTGATGCCGCAACGCCTGGCAATCTCCGTCAGCGGAGCGGCTCCTTCGATGGCGGCCAGCTCCTCGAGCACTTTCAGGGCCTTGGCGACGGTCGTTTCCATTGGTGCTCCGGATCGATCCTCGGGTTGACGGCAAGCTGGCGGCGACGCTCTCCTTAGCTCCCACGCTGGTCGAAGCCAACTGGCTGACCGGTGCGTGCGGTGAGACCGCCATCGACGACGAGGCTGGCACCCGTGATGAAGGAGGCACCGCTCGAGGCGAGAAATGCCATCGCTGACGCGACCTCCTCGGCCCGGCCCATGCGCCCGATGGCGGTCGCGCGGTCATAGGCGGCCACCATCGCCTCGTCATCGAGCGAGCCGAGCATGCGCGCAGTTGCGATTGGTCCGGGACAGACGGTGTTGACGCGGATGCCAAAGCGGCCCGCCTCCCAGGCGAGCGATTGGGTCAGGTTGATGATCGCGGCCTTCATCGCGTTGTAGACAGCCCAGCCGGGGTCGCCGCGCAGACCCGAGATCGATGACATGGTGACGATCGCGCCCGAGCGCCGGGGCTGCATCGAGCGCATAGCGAGCCGGCAGGCGATCGCCGTGCTGCGCAGGTTGAGGGCGTAGAGCCGGTCCCAGGTCTCGCTGCCCAGAGCGGCGACGAGGCCTTCCTGGCTGCCACCGGCAACCGTCATCAGCACATCGATTTGTCCCGCCTCGCTGATCACCTGGTCGAAAGCCGCTGTCAGCTGGCTCTCGTCGGTCACGTCGGCGGCGATGGCCGTTGCCGATCCGCCAGCGGCGGTCAGCCTCGAGGCGAGCCTGTCTGCTTTGACGCCATCGACGTCGAGGACGAACACTCTTGCTCCCTCGGCCGCCAGCAGCTCGCTGGTCGCTCCGCCGATGCCGTCGGCGCCGCCGGTGACGACGGCAATCCTGTCCTTGAAGCGTGCCATGTCGGACCTCACGCCTTGGAAAGCTTGCGCTCGGGATCAAAGAATGGCATCGCGACGGTCGTTGCCGCGAGCGAGCGCTCACCCCGCATCACCGTGAGGCGTGTGCCCACTGCCGGACCGGGCCGGTCGAGCATGGCGATGCCGATCCCGAACCCGAGCGTCGGGGAATGCACTGCCGAGGTGAGGATACCGAGCTCCCCTCGCTCGAGGCGCACCTTGTCGCCGGTCTCGCCGAGTACATCGCCCTCGAAACGCAAACCCACCAGCCGGGGCTGGCGTGACTCCGGCGGCAGCCGGTCGAGCGCTGGCTTGCCGGTGAAGAAGGGCTTCCTGGCATTGACCATCCAGCCCAGCCCGATGTCATAGGGATTGTGCTGCCAGTCGAAGTCGTGGCCGAAATTGAGGATCGCTGCTTCCATCCGCCGGATGTCGAGGGCGCGGCTGCCGGCGAGCTTCACGCCGCGCGGCCGGCCGGCGTCCCAGAGGTCGGCGAACATCCGCGCACCGTGTCGGACGTTCACGTAGATGTCGTAGCCGAGCTCGGCGGTGTAGCCGGTGCGGGTGATGGTCGCGGGCACGCCGCAGACCTTCGTCTCGGCGGCACCATAGAAGGCAATCCGGGACAGATCGGCCTCGCACACGCCCTGCAGGATCTCGCGCGAGAGCGGCCCTTGCAGGCTCGCGACATGGATGTCGTCGAGGTGGCTCTGCACCGTGACGTTGCGGCCGAGCGAGCGCGCGTAGATCGCCTGCTCGGAGCAGCCCGGGCCCCCGACCCACCAGAGACGCTCGGGCGAGAACCGCACCAGCACCGCATCCTCGACGATGCCGCCATAGTCGTAGCACATCACGCAATAGAGGCAGTGACCGTCCTTCAGGCGAGTGAGGTCGCGCGGCACCAGCTCGTCCATCAGGCCAAGCGCATCGGGGCCCGCGATCTCGATCACCTCCTCCCCTGTCACGTCCCATTGGCCGGCCACCTTGCGGGTCGCCCAGTACTCCTCCAGCGGGTCGCCGATCGCGTCGGGCTTCAGATAGCTGTTGTGCAGCTTCCACTCTTGAGCAAAGCGCCCGATCGTTGGATAGAAGGCGGTGCGTTTCAATCCGCTGCGCATCCGCATACCGGTCTTGGGCAGCGGCGGCACGCCGGTCCAGCTGGCGATCTCGGTCCGCAGCACGGAGGGCTTGTGGGAAGAAGACATCGTGGCTCGCGTTCCTGGTCTTGCCATGGCGGGGTGGCCACTGCGATCCTTAGAGCATGTGACCAGCCATTGGAATGAGATGTTGAGAGTTGGAACGCCATCGGGCTGAAAGACCGGAAGGTGAGGCGGATGAGCGATTACGAGTTCGATTTCGTTGTGGTGGGCGCAGGCGCCGCGGGAGCGACGCTGGCTCGCGCGTTGGTAGCAGACGGGCGCACCACGGTCGCGTTGCTGGAAGCGGGCCCAAGCGACGAGCGGCCCGAGATCATCGATCTGTTCCGCTTTCGCGAGATGCTGAGCGGCCCGCTGACCCGGCATCTGCCCACGGTCGCAACGCATGGCAACAACCCGAGGGTGTCCTATCCGCAGTCGTTCGTGCAAGGTGGGTGCGCCTCCCATAACAGCGGCCTGTGGTTCCGTCCGCCCGACAGCGACTTTGCGGAATGGGGCGGGCTTGGCGCCACGGGTTGGGGACCGGCTGGCACGGCGCAGCATTTCGAGCAGTTGGAGCGCGACGTCGCGATCGAGGAGCTGCACCTCGAAGGTGCCGTTCCCAGAGCTCTGAGCGAGGCCGCGCGGGCAAGTGGATTTGCCCAAACCGCCTTCACCCACCCCTTCGACGAGGGCTATGGCCGCTATCGCATGAACAAGCGCGGCAGCTCGCGCCAGTCGGCATCGATCGTCTATCTGCATCCCGCTACGCAACGCCCCAAGAACCTGTCGCTACTGCTGGAGACCCCTGTGCTCGGCCTCGAGATCGGTGCCGGCCGGCGTGTGATCGGAGCGCGGACGCCTCGAGGTTTGTTCCGGGCTCGCCGTGAGGTCGTGCTCGCGGCGGGAGCGTTCGAAACGCCCAGGCTGCTGATGCTGGCGGGAATTGGACCGGCCGGACATCTGCGGTCGCTCGGCATTCCGCTGGTCCATGATCTGCCCGGTGTCGGCGAGCACTTGCTGGATCATCCCGCGGCTACGGTGACCTGGCGGGCCGCCCGCCCGCTCGGTGAGCTCGGTCGCTGGCGCTATCCCGGCATCGTCTTCAGCCGCATCCTGCCGGATGCGGTTTGGCCGGACATCGAGATGCAACTCGGCGCCGAGGCCTACAGCGGTCAGGAGGGGACGCGGATCGACGATGGTTTCTGCTGCTACATGACGGTCAATCGCGCCAGGAGCCAAGGCCGTGTCAGGCTTGCGAGCGCTGGACTGGAGGACGCGCCCCTGATCGAGCCGCGGTTCTTCAGCGATCCGGCAGGGTATGACCTGAGCGTCATGATCGGAGCCGTACGGCTCGCACGGCGCATCTTCAATGGCGCGCCGCTCGATGGGTTGCGTGGCGAGGAGATCGAACCAGGATTGTCGGCGCAGACCGACGCCGAGATCGAGCGATCCATCCGCCGCGAAGTGACGACCGGCTATCATCCCGCCGGCACCTGCCGCATGGGCGCGCGCGACGATATCGGCAGCGTCGTCGGCCCCGACCTCGTGGTCAAGTGTGTCGACGGGTTGCGGGTGGCGGATGCCTCGGTGTTCCCGGCCATGGTCAGCGTCAACATCAACGCAACCTGCATGATGGTCGGTCTGAAGGCGGCCGAGCTGATGCGCTGAGATGCACCACTGTCGGGAGCGGCGGCTCGTGCCCGCTTGAACTACCCCCGGCGTTTTCATAGAGTGGAACGAAATTCCGCGCATTGGAACAGCCACAGTGGGAGCCCCGACACTCATGTCCCAGTTCTTTTTCGACAAGGATGCCGATCTCAGCGTCCTGAAGGGTGAGACGAT
>JANNSW010000518.1:0-3087 GCA_031403055.1 Hyphomicrobiaceae bacterium
TCCTCGGGTGCTGCGCCAAGCTCCCCCTCCCAGGCGAGATAGCTCGCCCGCATTCTGGGCGCATTGAACTGGAAGCCGCACTTGTCCGCCCGCGCCGTGTTCCAGGCGAGCTGCATCACCCGCGTGTCGGGATCGTTGCTGACGGTCTGCTGCGTGGTTGCCGTTGCATCGGCATCACCGCCGCCGGACAGGAACCCGGTCTGGCTGCCACCTGTGCTCGAGCAGGCAGCGAGGCCGAGCGCGAGCAGGATCGAAAGGAGTGGTGAGGCTGCTTTCGGCAAAGTCGTCTCTCCTCGGGGCTGGCGATCCGCGAGACTGGGTTTCGATTGCGGCGCAAGCTAGAGCAGATTCTCCCCGAGGGAAAGCGGGCGGATCGGCGCGGCACGCTGGTGTTCCCTCCCTTTCATTCGATTCCGGCGAAGCTGGATCAATGAATGGAAAGAGGGAACACAAACAGAGAGTTGGCTAGTGGGCTGGCCATTCATTTGGGGTACTGAATGAATGAGTCAGAACACTAGCTCTGCATGGACCGACGTGGCAGTCTGGCTCCAGTTCATGCCAATCCGAGGAAGCCGCGCATGTCTTTCGACCTCGTTCTCACCGGTGGCCGGGTCATCGACCCGTCGCAGCAGCTCGACCAAGTCGGCGATGTCGCTTTCGCGGGTGGAAGGGTCGTCGCGGTCGGCCAGGGTCTGGCGAAGAAGGGCGCGGCCCAGACCCGCGACGTCTCGGGCCTGATCGTTGCGCCCGGCCTGATCGATCTGCATACGCACGTCTACTGGGGCGGCACCTCGCTCGGCATCGATGCGGAGGAGTTCTGCCGCACCAGCGGCGTCACCACGGCGGTCGACACCGGCTCGGCCGGGCCCGGCAATTTCCCGGGTTTTCGTCGCCACGTGATCGACAGAAGCGCGGTCCGCATCCTCGCCTATCTGCATGTGAGCCATGCCGGCATCTACGGCTTTCACCGCAACGTGATGGTGGGCGAGAGCGCCGACATCGACCTGCTCGATCCCCAACTCGCCGTCGCGGTCGCCGAGGCCAATCGCGACGTCATCGTCGGCATCAAGATCCGCGTCTGCCGGCATGCCTCGGGCGACCAGGGGCTCGCTCCGCTCAGAATCGCGCTGGAGGTGGCCGAGCAGACGGGCCTGCCGCTGATGGCCCATGTCGGGGAGGCCCCGCCCACCTATCTCGAGGTCGTCTCGCTGCTGCGGCCCGGCGATATCCTGACGCACGCGTTCCGCCCGTTCCCCAATGCGCCGGTGAAGGCGCAGGGCGCGATCTGGCCGGCGGTCACCGAGGCGCGCCAGCGCGGCGTCCTGTTCGACATCGGCCACGGCATGGGATCGTTCGCCTTCAGGACGGCGCGCGCCATGCTGGCGGGCGGCTTCAAGCCCGACACCATCTCGTCGGACGTCCACATCCTGTGCATCGACGGCCCGGCCTTCGACCAGGTGACGACCATGTCGAAATTCCTCTGCCTCGGCATGAGCCTTTCCGACGTGATCGCGGCCTCGACCGTCAACGCGGCGATGGCGCTGCGCCGCCCAGAGCTCGGCAGCCTGAAGCCGGGCTCGGTCGGCGATGCGACCATCCTCTCGATCGAGGAGGGCCGCTTCGACTACGTGGACGTGGTCGGCGAGCACCTGACGGGCGACAAGCGCATCCGCAGCCAGGGCGTGGTGCTGGGCGGGCGCTGGTGGCATCCGGGGTGAAGTGAGCGAGGTCGCGGCGGACCGGGAGCGGAGGATGCATCGGGCGCTCGGGTTGTTGCATTGGCACCACAGGGGTAGCAAAAGGATGTGCCGGGTGCTGACAGTGGTTGTGCGGCGGTTGCATATGGAACCGGGGGGGTAGGGTGTGCTGGGTTCAATCCTGAGTATCGAGGAAGGTTCGAGCATGAGCGTAGGTCGGTTTGGCGTAAGAATCAAAACTACGCCAGTCGATCAACGAACACTATGAGAGCAGGTCATGGGAGTATAGATAGACCTGATCTCCTATCCGTGTCGGCAAGGGCGCCGCCGACGCGCGTGCGCGTCGCGGAGGCAGGGGCATGCCTTTTGCCTCGGAATTGGCCTGTGGTAGTGCGTCGCGAGGGACGCAAAGGGATGGTTGGGGTGTATGTCCATGTTGCGAGAGGTGTCGCGCAGCTCATTGCGTTGCCTGTTTATCTTGCTGCTCATGCAGTGCTCGTGGATCGACTCCGCTCGATCCACCTCGGTTGATCCTCATTTGGTCAACCCGAAAACATTGATCTTCAGCGTGCAGATTTTTGGAGATAAAACTCCAGGGGTTTCTAATATTGCTTCGGTTCGAGCGTTGGAAGAAGATTTCCTGAAATATGCTCTATCTTCGAAGTTCGTCATTGAGCATGGTTTGAAAGTACTCCCGGTCCCCACAGGCCCTTGGCAGCTTCAGCCAAAACAGGAAATCCTGCTGGTAAATGTCCTGTTCGTGGTGGTCAAATCTGAGCCTGGAACCGCCGCACTCGTCGAGCTCCGTTATTGCCGCTTTGGTCGTCGCAATACGGACAATTGCGCTGAGCCGCAGCCCATACCGTTCTACGTATCGCCCGAAGCGGATCTCCTCGGTATGCTGGCTGTGCACGGCCGCAGCGCAATAGAGCAGAGGCTCTTCCAATACATGTACTTTACCAACCGGTAACTCGCAACACGGAGTCCGTCGTCATGGCCAGCACGGTGAGTGAAGCCCGCAACGTCATCGAAATCCTGAACGGTGACGGCGCCTACTGGAGCTCGTCGGTCGTCAGTTATAGTTTTCTTCTGTCGCTGCCGGCCTATTATAGCTCTGCCGTTCCCGCTCTTGCCGGCGACCGGCCACTCCCTCCGCAATGCGCGGGCAACACTCCACCTACCCCCCCATCACGCCCGCCGGCAGTCGCACCGCAAATCGTGCCCGGATCGCCGCATCGACGGCGCGGGGCACGTGGCGCGGGTGGTGGCTGGCGAGGATGCCCTCGAGCTTGCCATGCGCGCGGTCGATCAGGCTCGAGCGGCCCCGCTCGGCCCATTCCTTGGGGCTGGTGCGATCACCCATCGCGGGATAGAGGTAGTCCTTCTGCAT
>JANNSW010000519.1:0-6179 GCA_031403055.1 Hyphomicrobiaceae bacterium
ATCACGGCCGCGACCGGCTCGCCGACATGGCGGACGACCGCATCGGCCAGCAGCGGCCGGGACGGAGCGGCCATCACACTGCCATTGCGGCCGGGTGGCGACCAGGCCGTCGGCAGCGTACCCAGACCTGCCTCGCGGATATCCCTCGCCGTCACGATGGCGACGACCCCCGGCACTCTCGATGCGGCGCTCGTTCCGATCGAGGCGATCCGGCCGTGCGCGATCGGGGAGCGAAGAAGCTTCAGCACGAGCGCGCCATCGCATCGGATGTCGTCCACATACCGGCCCCGACCGGTCAGGAACCGCTGGTCCTCGCGACGACCTCGTCCCGCCATCAGAACCCTCCACCGACAGGTGGCTCCGACCTTGCCCGGCCGAGCTTCCCGGATTCCGTGCCCATCCGCCTTCATGCTCCATCGCTCGCCCGATCGGGTGAGCCTAGGCCCGCGTCCACCGGCGGAGCAACCACCAGTCGGGACCTGTTGCGGTCGATCGCGCGCCGTGGCAGCGATGACTTCCAAGCGTAACATTCGCCGCCCACACAATGCACCCACCCGATTCGCCAGACCGAGGAGACGACCCATGGCCATTTTCGGCTCCGTACCGAGCGTGCAGTCCCAGCGCCACACCAGCTCCGGCAAGGCCGACGACATCGATTTCGAGATCAAGGGCTCGGAGATGCAGTTCGTCGAGATCGAGCTCGATCCCGGCGAGAGCGCGGTCGCGGAAGCCGGCTCGATGATGTTCAAGGATGCCCACATCTCCATGAGCACCGTGTTCGGCGACGGCTCCCAGGGTCAGCAGACCGGCGGCTTCTTCGGCAAGCTGGTGGGGGCGGGCAAGCGGCTGCTGACCGGCGAAAGCCTGTTCACGACCGTCTACACCCATGACGGCTCGGGCAAGGCCCGAGTCGCGTTCGCCGCCCCCTACCCGGGCCACATCCTCGCCATGCAGCTCAGCCAACTCGGCGGCAAGCTCGTCTGCCAGAAGGATGCGTTCCTTGCAGCTGCCAAGGGCGTCTCGATCGGCATCCAGTTCCAGCAGAAGATCATGACCGGCCTGTTCGGCGGCGAGGGCTTCATCATGCAGAAGCTCGAGGGCGACGGCTGGGTGTTCGTGCATGCCGGCGGCACTGTAATAGAGCGCGAGTTGAAACCCGGCGAGGTGCTGCACGTGGACACGGGCTGCGTGGTCGCGATCATGCCGACCGTCGATTTCGACATCGAGCGGGCAGGCAACATCAAGTCGATGATTTTCGGCGGCGAAGGCATCTTCTTTGCGAGGCTCACCGGCCCCGGCAAAGTCTGGATCCAGAGCCTGCCGTTCTCGCGCCTGGCGGGGCGCATGCGCGCGGCGATGGGGCCGATGGGCCGCGGCGTCGACCAGGGCTCGCTGTTGGGGCCACTCGGCGACCTGCTCGACGGCGACAACAGCTGAAGGGGCAAACGGGGCTGGCGGAGCTGTGCAACAGGCCATAGGCTCCCCCGACACCCGCAATCCCGAGGATCGGCCCATGGCGCTCGACACCAAGACCCGCGACACGATCCGCAGTGCCGTCCGCGCAGGTTTCACGACGCAGACAGCCTTCCTCGCCGATCTCGTTCGCTTCCCCTCGACGCGCGGCAACGAGCACACCGTGCAGGACTACATGGCGCGTGCCATGCGCGAGCGCGGCCTTGCCGTCGACGTGTTCGGCATGGATCATGACGCCATCTCCCGCCATCCGGGCGGCTCGCGCATCTCGGCCGAGCACTCGGCCGCGCCGATCGTCGTCGGCATCCACCGGCCGCGCAAGGAGACCGGCCGCTCGCTGATCCTGCAGGGGCATGTGGACGTGGTGCCGGCAGGGCCGCTCGACATGTGGGCGACCCCGCCGTTCGAGCCGGTGGTCAAGGACGGCTGGATGTACGGACGCGGCGCCGGCGACATGAAGGCGGGAGTCTCCTCGGCCGTATTCGCGCTCGATGCGCTGCGCCGGGCCGGGCTGCAGCCGGCCGCGACCGTCTATCTGCAATCGGTGGTCGAGGAGGAATCGACCGGCAATGGCGCGCTGATGACCCATCTGCGCGGCTACAAGGCCGACGCCGCGCTGATCCCGGAGCCGGGTGCCGAGGCGCTCACGCGAGCCAATGTGGGCGTGCTCTGGTTCGAGGTCGAGGTGCGCGGCCATCCCGTGCATGTCGCCTACATGGGCACCGGGGCGAACGCGATCGACGCCGCCTATCGCGTGGTCGGGGCCTTGCGCGGGCTCGAAGCACGCTGGAACGAGGCGGCCAAGAGCGATCCGCTGTTCGGCGGGCATGGGCATCCGCTCAACCTCAACATCGGGCGGATCCAGGGCGGCGACTGGGCCTCCTCGGTGCCGGCGTGGTGCCGCATCGGCTGCCGGATCGCGTTGCTGCCGGGCACGTCCGCCCAGGCCGCCGCCGCCGACATCGAGGCCGAGATCGCCCGCTTTGCCCGCAGCGACAATTTTCTGGCCAACAATCCACCGCGGATCACCTGGAACGGATTCCACGCCGACGGCTATGTGCTGAAGGAAGGCTCGGAGGCCGAGGCGACGCTTGCGCGCGCCCATCAAAGCGTGATGGGGAGGCCGCTCGCGACGCACCTGGCGACCGCCTATCTCGACGCGCGGGTCTATGCGCTCTTCGACCAGATCCCGGCGCTCAACTATGGCTGCATCGCGCAGAACTACCATGGCTTCGATGAGCGCGTGGACCTCGTCTCGCTCGAGCGCACGACCGAGGTGATCGCGCTGTTCATCGCCGAGTGGTGCGGGGTGGAGAGTGTGGTGCCAGCATAGCCAGTCCCGTCAGCCGATGAGCCGAATGAGAACCACGACCAGGCTGACGGCGAAGGCCGCGATCGCAGCACCGTACTTGAGGCTGCGCAACTCGGTGCGGAAGTCGCCCTGGAGACTGGAGGTCAAAGCCGCCATTTCGGATTTCAGCTCGGCGCGCAGTCCGCCAATTTCGAATTTCAGCTCGGCGCGCTGGCTATCGAACTTGGCGTTCATCTCGGCGCGCAGGCCGCCAAACTCAGACTTCATCTCGGCGCGCAGACCGCCAAACTCAGACTTGGTCTCGGCGCGCAGGCCGTCAAACTCAGACTTCGTCTCGGCACGCAGGCCGTCGAACTCAGACTTCGTCTCCGATCGCAGGCCGCTGATCTCCGACAGGATCTCGGCTTTCAGCACTTTCAGGTCGGATTTCGTCGCCAGCTCGTTCGTCACGAGGTCGCCGAGGATCTTCACCTGGGCGCGCGCCATCGCCTCGGCGTGCGCGGTCTCCACGCCCGCGTCCGTCAAGGTCTTCACATAATCGAGCGTATCGAACTGCACACCCATCGTCCGCCTACAGCGCGAGAGAGCTGGGGAGTCGTGTCGCCAGCACTCCCAATATGGGAATTCCAAGCGCTAGTATGCCCCTTCACGCCCTCGAAAGGAAGCGATTCGTGGCCTCCCCTGCTGCTACCCAGAAGCCCGCCCGCAATGTGCGCGAGCTCACCGTCTCCGAGCTCGCCTTTGCGATCAAGGGCACGATCGAGGACGCCTTCGGCCATGTCCGGCTGCGGGCTGAGATCTCGGGCTATCGCGGCCCGCATTCCTCCGGCCACTGCTATTTCACGCTGAAGGACGAGAAGGCCAAGATCGACGCCGTCGTCTGGAAGGGCATCTTCAACGCGCTGCGCTTCAAGCCCGAGGAGGGGCTCGAGGTGATCGTCACCGGCAAGGTCACGACCTATCCGGGCTCGTCCAAGTACCAGATCGTGATCGAGAGCCTGGAGCCGGCGGGCGCGGGCGCCTTGATGGCGCTGCTGGAAGAGCGCAAGCGCAAGCTCGCCGCCGAGGGCCTGTTCGCGGACGAGCGCAAGAAGAAGCTGCCCTTCCTGCCGCGCGTCGTCGGCATCATCACCTCGCCGACCGGCGCTGTCATCCGCGATATGCTCGCCGGCTTCAACGAGCGCTACCCGACGCGCGTGCTGGTGTGGCCGGTGCGGGTGCAGGGCGACACCTCGGCAGCCGAGGTCGCGGCCGCGATCCGTGGTTTCAACGCGCTGCCCGAAGGCGGCGCGATCCCGCGCCCAGACGTGCTGATCGTTGCGCGCGGCGGGGGCGGTCTCGAGGATCTGTGGGGCTTCAACGAGGAGATCGTGGTGCGCGCGGCGGCCGAGAGCCGCATTCCGCTGATCTCGGCCGTCGGCCACGAGACCGACTGGACGCTGATCGACCTCGCGGCGGATGCCCGCGCGCCGACCCCGACCAAGGCGGCCGAATGGGCCGTGCCAAAGCGCTCGGAGCTGATCGAGCGGGTGCTCGACTATGGCACCCGGCTGCGGCAGGCGATCCGACGCGGCGTCGAAGCGGATCGCAGCCGGCTCGGCGGGCTCGCGCGCGCGCTGCCGAGCCCGCACGACCTCGTCGCCTTGCCCCGCCCGCGGCTCGATGCGACGAGCGCCCGGTTGCCGAGGGCGCTCTATGCCAACACGCAAGCCCACGCCAACCGCTTCGCGCGAACCTCCGCCCGACTGCAACCGCGCCTCATCGGCATCCGGATTGCGCGCGCACGCGATCGGCTCGACACGCTCGCCCGGTTCTCGCGCCAGGGGCTGCGCCGGGTCGCCGAGGCGCGCCGTGCCCGTCTCGACCGCACATCGGTGCGCCTGCAGCCACAGGCGCTGCTGATGGAGGTGCGCCGGGGTCGCAAGCGGGCCGCCGAGCTGTCGGGGCGCCTCAAGGGCGCGATCGGCGGGCTGATCGAAGGCCGCCGCAGGTTGCTGCTGGCTCAAGGCCAGATGCTCGGATCGCTCAGCTACCAGAGCGTGCTCAAGCGCGGCTTTGCCATCCTGCGCAGCGAGGCCGGCGCGATGCTGCGTTCGGCGGTCGCGGTCGGGCCGGGCGAGCGGCTCGACATCGAGCTTGCCGACGGCCATGTGCGGGCGAGGGCGGAAGGCCCGCCAGTCGCCGCGCCCGAGCCGCCGCCCGGTCAAATCCGGCGGCCCACCGCGAAGGGCGGAACTGGTGGACAAGGCAGCCTGTTCTAGCCGATAGTGACCCCTCAACATCCCGCCAAAGCAACATGCCGCTGCACAACACCATGAATCGGATCGAGAAGTTTTTGGGCCTCAGGGGCGAGGCCAAGGTCCGCTTCATGGACGGCGAGTTCCAGGTCCAATCCTCAGGCGACTTCGTACGCTGCGCCGTCACCAGCCAGCCGATCGCGCTAACAGACCTGAAATACTGGAACGTCCGCCGGCAGGAGGCCTATGCCTCCGCGGAGATCGCCACGCGCCGCTATCTGGAGCTGCGCCGCGCCGCGCGTGAAGGCAAGCTGGCGATAAGGGTCCACGCCGATTGATCGCGCAGCTGCCAGGCTCACGACGCCAGGCTGGCCTGCGGACGCCGCCCATGCCGCAACTGGAAACTGGAGTGGAGGCCCGCCCCATGATGATCGCCAGGCTCGAGACGTTCCACGACCGTTTCGTCGGCTTCGTCCAGGTGACGACGGATACCGGCGCACAAGGTTGGGGGCAAGTCTCGACCTACAATGCCGACATCACGATCGAGGTGTTCCACCGCCAGATCGCACCCTATGCGCTCGGCGCCGACGCGCTCGATTTCGCCGACCTGCTCGAGACCATATTCGAGCGCGAGCACAAGTACCCAGGCTCCTATTTGCGTCGCGCCATGACCGGGCTCGATACCGCGCTCTGGGACTTGAAGGGCAAGCTTGCCGGCAAGCCCGTCGTCTCACTGATAGGAGGCAAGCCCGGCAAGCTGCGCGCCTACGCCTCCTCCATGAAGCGCGACATCACGCCCGAGGACGAGGCCAAGCGCTTCGTCGCGCTGCGCGACCGGCTGGGGTTCGATGCCTTCAAGTTCCGCGTCGGCGCCGAGGTCGGGCGCGATCGCGACGAGTGGCCGGGACGGACGGAAGCGGTCGTACCGACAGTCTGCAAGGCGCTCGGATCCGGCATTGTGAAGATGGTCGATGCCAACTCCTGCTATTCGCCCAGACGCGCGATCGAGGTCGGCCGCATGCTCGAATCCGAAGGCGTCACCCACTACGAGGAGCCATGCCCCTATTGGGAGCTCGAGCAGACGAAGGAGGTTGCCGACGCGCTCGCGATCGACGTCACCGGCGGCGAGCAGGACTGCGAGATGCAGAGCTGGAAGT
>JANNSW010000520.1:0-9207 GCA_031403055.1 Hyphomicrobiaceae bacterium
GGATGTGGCTTGCGGCCCTGCCGCTGGTCCTGCTAACGAGCGCTCCCGCCGGCGCCGCTCCCTGCGGCAAGCGCGAGGATATGGTCAAGTTCCTGGACAGGACCTACAAGGAGCGGCCCGAGGCCATGGGGATCGCCGGCAGCGGTCAGCTGGTCGAGGTCTACGTTTCGCAGACGGGCAGCTGGACCATCGTCATGTCGCTGCCCAGCGGCCATTCGTGCATCATCGGCGCGGGCGAAGCCTGGCAGCAGATGCCCAAGCCGCCCGGCTCGGGCGTGTGAACGCAACGGCCTCGGTTGTTGTCGCGGACGCGGCCTTGCGGCTCGGCGTGGCTGTGAGCGGACCTCACCGCACGAACCGCCCGAGTGCAGCCGCGACGGCTGCTTGCCAGGGCATGAACAGCATGTAGAACCCGCCCTTCTGCAGGGCGGGCACGGCCGTGAGCAGCACATAGAACAGGACCGCCACGACGATGCCGGCGGCGGTCGCCGCGGCAAACCCCGCCACCGGCAACCTGCGGCGCAGCGCGAAGGGCACGCCGAGCGCCGTCACGAACGCGCCGATCGCGCCGCAGAGGCCGTGCGTCAGCACCGAATTCCAGTAGCCGGTCACATTCGAGAGCTGGCCCTGTGTTTTCTCTAGCTTCAACTCGATACACTTCCTCTCGAGCGCCGGGTCACGCTCGCCCGTCTGCTGCTCGAGTGCGGCGCACTGGAGGTCGAGCTCCGTCTGGCTCGCCTGCTGCCCGAGCCCCTCGGGCGGCTCCGCGCGGTTCAGGATGAAGGTCTCGAGGGCGAGGAACCAGCCGGCGAGCACGAAAGCGATCATCAGCAGCTGGCGCAGCTTGAAGCGGTACACAAAGGCGGGGACAGCGGCGAGCGCGACCGCAAAGGCAATGCCGGCAAGCAACACCGACAGCGGCACGTCCGCGATCTTGTAGTCGCTGAAGGGCAGCACCGACTCAAAGCCGTCCATCAATGGCTTGGTGAGCGCGCCAGAGACGATGCCCGCGCCGGCGAAGAGCAGCGCGCTCGCTCTGACCGTGCTGGCCGCGATGGCGTCGACGGCACTCGCGACCTCGGCGGCGACGTTGCCCTTGGGCTCCAGGATCGTCACCGACTTGAGGAAGCTCGGCACGTCCTCCATCCGGGTCGGCGCGACCATCACTGGCAACACATGCCCGTCGGGCTTCAGCCATTTCCGCCGCGCGAACTCGAGCTCGGAGAGTGTGAACCGGCCCTTGCCGACCGATTGCGGGCTGATCAGAAAGACGAAGAGCCCGGACTGGGCGACCGCCTGCTCGATCTTCTGGTCGTACTCGCCCCCTGCCGGCAGGTCGTCGCGGTCGAGGAACACCTTGTGGCCGCGGGCCCGCAGTGAGAAGGCGATCGGTTCGGCGACGGCTTTGTCCTCGGAAGCATAGGAAAGAAAGATCTGCATCAGTGCCCCCGGTTCGCCGCCGACGCCCTCACCATAGGGCATGCGGGCCGCTCACGGCAATGTGGCTGGCTCCCTGAGAAAGAAAACCCGTCGGATCAACCCGTCACGCACATCGTAGAGCGCCAGGATGTCGATGGGGCCACCCGGCAGGCCGTAGAGCGTCTCGCGATCGACGGCGAAGCCCGCGATCTCGAGCTTCACATGCACCCGGCAGTAGAGCTTGGGATTGGCGAAGCGCTGGCTGTAGAGGTCGCGCATGGCATCACGACCCGCGCACACGACCTGCCCGCTCGGCAGGTCCGCCAGCACGGCGTCGTGCGCGTGCAGCGCGAGAAAGGCCCCCAGGTCGTGGGCATTGTAGGCGACGAGCTGGCGGTCGGCGATCTCGCGCGGGGTCGGTGCAGTGGCGGCCATCGATCGTCCTCCCGACGGCCATCCTGGAAATCAGGCCGGAGTGTGCTCGGCCTCGCTACTGGGCGCAACGACGTTCTTGGCTACGGGAGCGGGCTCGTGCGCCGGTCCGTGGCTGGTGATGCGGTCGAGCAGGCCGAGGAACAGCGCCGAGACCACGAACGTCAAGTGGAGCAGCATGATCCACATGATCTTCTCGTTGGCGTACTCGTTCGCATTGAGAAACACCTGCAGCAGATGGATCGAGGAGATCGCCACGATCGCCGAGGCGACCTTGATCTTCAGGGTGCCGGTATCGATCTTGCCGAGCCAGGACAGCTCAGCGGTGGTCGCATCGAACCGGCTGACGAAATTCTCATAGCTCGCGATCATCACCATCACGATCAGGCTCGCCACCAGGGAAGCATCGATCAGGCTCAGCATGGCCAGAATCACATTCGACTCGCTCATGCTGAACACATGGACGGCGATGTCGAGGAACTTGATGACGAAGGCGATGGCATAGATGACGAGGGAAGCGGCCAGCACCAGATAGAACACCACGAGCACCCACCGGCTGGTTAGGATGATGCGCTCGACGAAATGCTCCATATCCTTTGACGACGGCATTGAATTCCTCCCCCTTGCGCGGCGGCTGCGCCGGCGCTTCACGCCACATCGCCAATCAATACGAAACGGCCCCGAATTCAATCCGCTTCCGGCCGCGATGCACACCGATCTTGCCAGGGAGGGTTAACTCGCCGGGTCGGTTGGCGCCCGCCGCCGAGGTCGCATTGCATTCCGCACGGGCCGGCGTCACTGTGGCTCGATCCAAATCTGGCACGGAGTGCAAGCAATGCTCATCGCCTATGTCGCGGAAGCGGGAGCGCTCAAACGGATCGAGCCGGGCCAGACCCAAGCGCTGGTGCCGGTGTGGTACGATCTGTTCAATCCGACGGCGGAAGAGGAGAGCCTCGTCGAGCAGCGCCTCGGCATCAACGTGCCGACGCGGGCCGACGCCCACACGCTCGACGTGTCCCGGCGCCTCTATGTCGTGGGCAGCGCGGTGGTGATGTCCGAATCCTTCCTCGACCCGACCAGCACCAAGGATCCGCGGATGTGCGACGTCACCTGGGTGCTGAAAGGCTCCCAGCTCGTGACCGTCCGCTATGACGAGATGCCCGCGCTCGCCATGATCGCCCAGAAGGCCTGCGAGCCCGGCTCGAACTGCGACAGCGGCGAGCACGTGCTGAAGGCCATGATCGAGACGGTGGTCGACACCATCGGCGGCGCGCTCGAAGGCCTCGGCGAGCGCCTCAACGGTGTCTCCCGCAAGGTCTTCCGCGACAAATTCGGCCAGCAGGTGGAGACGCGCCATTTCAAGCAGATGCTGCTGCTGCTCGGCCGCGAGGAGGATCTGCTCGACAAGATCCGCGACAGCCTGATCAATCTGGGCCGGCTCGCCGTGTTCCTCAGCCAGGCGAGCGACCAGGGCGTCGTCGGCAAGGGGCTGCAGCCATTCCTGCGCGCGGAAGGCAAGGATATCGAGGCGCTCGGCGTCTATGTCGGGCACATCTCGCAGAAGATCAACTTTCTGCTGGAGACGACGCTCGGGCTCGTCAATATCGAGCAGAACGCCATCATCAAGATCTTCTCCGTGGTCGCGGTGATCTTCCTGCCACCGACCCTGATCGCCTCGATCTACGGCATGAACTTCCACAGGATGCCCGAGATCGGCTGGCAGTACGGCTATCCGGTCGCAATCGTGCTGATGGTCGCGTCCGCCCTGTTGCCGATCTGGTATTTTCGCCAGAAGGGGTGGCTGTAGGGAGGCGGTGCGAGGGAGATTGGCGCCGGGGAAAGGTGTCGTACCGGCTCCGGCCAATCGATTCCTCGTAGGTTGGGTCGAGCCCTTCGCGAGACCCAACAATCCACAGCACTCCGCAAAGCGTTGGGTCTCCTTCGTCGGCCCAACCTACGCAAGCTGATATTGGATTGGCCGTTGCGGCCCGACTGCCCTAGTGTTCCGTCCCATTCATTCGATTCCGGCGAAGCTGGATCAATGAATGGAAAGAGGGAACACAAACAAAGAGTTGGCGAGTGGGTGGCCATTCATTTGGGGTACCAAATGAATGAGTCAGAACACTAGCGGCACGACCGTGCAAAGCCCATCGCGAAAAGGCAATCGCGGCGACACGACAACCGCCGGTCGGCGCTTGACCATCTCAGGCTCTTTGAATCCGGTATTGTAGTCGCAGAGCAGGATAGTTCCTACAGCTACGGGGTATCTGATCGGCATCGGTGATTGTGCCCGCTCAATTCAACTCGAAGCCCCGCCCTGCCAATGTCTTGCGCAGAAGTTTCTTCCATTTACCCTGGGCGTCGATCCGCTTGAACACCGCGCCGCCGAGGTCGGAAGGGAGCTCGAAATCCGGCCATTTTTCCTTCGGCTCCTGCAGTAGCACGAACACGTTCTGGAACCCGAGTTTTCCGTAGAAGAAACCGAGCTCGAGAATGACATTCTGGCGCGCCCGAAATTTCATGGCCCGCTCGCCGACGCCGGGATCGTCGTATTGATGTCGCGAGGCTCCTCTGTCGTCGGGACTGACGATCACCACGGCGAAGCGAGCCTCGCCACCGACAAGGAAGAATCGATTGAGCAACGACTCTTCCGCTTCCTCGATGTCCTTGAGCACGATCGGCCGAACACCCAGGTGCTGCAAGTAGGTCGTGACTTCGGTGAGTGCGCCGTCGTCGTGGCCGTGGACTACGAAGGCTGAAGTCTGCTCGCTATCCCGCGATGATAGAGTGCCGCCTGTACTTGCAGCCTCCTCGGCGAGCTCGTCAGCAAGCGCTTGAACGATTTCAGTCGATGCTTGCGAAGTAACTGTCCACCCGAGCGCTGCGGCAATTTTTTGTGCGGCCATCGTAAAATCAGGATACAATGGATCGACGGAAACGAAACTGATATGTTTTAGCTGCGGAGGCATCAATGAATCGTCGCCGAACACAACAGGAATGACCGATCGTCCGGTCGCTGAAGCAATTTCGATTTCTCTAAGAACAAAACTATTCTTTGCCGATTCTTCCGTAACGATCACGACCATGGACGTTGTCCGAGCCAGCGCCTGACCGATGACTTCAGCGAAATTGTCGCCCGGAGCGAGATCATTAAAATCCGCCCAGACCGTCAAACCAATATCAATCATCGCAGTGCAAAGCGAGGTGGCAATTCTAACGTCTTGCCGCGCGTAAGAAATGGTTGCGTCGATCAATTCGGTCACAGTGCCCCTACCCTCAAAACATCGCCGGATGCACGCGGTCGGGGGGGGCGTGGCCGTCCATGAAGGTCTTGATGTTGACGATGACCTTCTCGCCCATGTCGATGCGGCCTTCGATCGTGGCCGAGCCCATGTGCGGCAGCGCCACCACGCTCTTGGAGGCAATCAGCTTGGGGTTGACGGCGGGCTCGTGCTCGAACACATCGAGCCCGGCGCCGGCGATCTCGTTTGCCTCGATCATGCGGGCGAGCGCGTTCTCGTCGATCACCTCGCCGCGCGCGGTGTTGACCACATAGGCGGTCGGCTTCAACAGCTTCAGGCGCCGCGCCGACAGCAGATGGAAAGTCGCGGGCGTGTGCGGGCAGTTGACCGAGACGATGTCCATCCGGGCGAGCATCTGGTCGAGCGAATCCCAATAGGTCGCCTCCAGCTCGCGCTCGGTTTCCTCGGCGACCCGGCGGCGGTTGTGATAATGGATCTGCAGGCCGAAAGCTTTCGCGCGCCGGGCGACCGCCTGCCCGATCCGGCCCATGCCGATGATGCCGAGCCGCTTGCCGTAAATGCGGTGGCCGAGCATCCAGGTCGGCGCCCAGCCCTGCCAGTGGGTCTTGGGGTCCTTCATGAACATGGTGCCCTCGGCGAGCCGGCGCGGCACCGCCAGGATCAACGCCATCGTCATGTCGGCGGTATCCTCGGTCAGCACGCCGGGCGTGTTGGTGACGATGATGCCGCGATTGCGCGCCGTATCGAGGTCGATGTTGTCGACACCGGTGCCGAAATTGGCGATCAGCTTCAGCTGCGGCCCCGACTGCGAAAGCGCGACCCGGTCGATGCGGTCGGTGACGGTGGGCACCAGCACATCGGCGGTGCGGCAAGCCTCGACGAGCTGGGCTTGGCTCATCGGCTTGTCATCGAGATTGAGGCGTGCATCGAACAACTCGCGCATCCGTGTCTCGACCGTATCGGGCAGCTTGCGCGTCACGATGACGAGGGGTTTCTTTTGCGTCATGGCGCTGTTCCCGGGGTGTTGACCGTCTTCTTGTGGAGAGGCTTTGAAGCAGGTTGCCGCCTTCTAACAGACATGTTGCCCGCTGACAAAGGCGCAACGCTCGTTTGCGGGGCGATGCAGCATGCGAGCCGCTTGATCCTCCGCCCAAATCGTGGTCTTGCCAAGCTATGCGACAAGGTTTGGCAATGCGCATCGTCAGCATTCTCGCCGCGGCACTGCTCGGATCGGCAGCGGCGGGCGCTGGCGAAATCGTCTCCGGCCAGCCGGTGCCGCGCTATGTCAGCCTCAAATCCGACCGCGTGAACGTGCGCAAGGGCCCCGGCACCGACTATCCGATCGACTGGGTCTTCAACCGCGCCGGGCTGCCGGTCGAGGTGATCGACGAGGTCGAGACCTGGCGGCAGGTGCGCGACAGCGAAGGCGCCAAGGGCTGGGTGCTGCAGAGCCTGTTGTCGGGCCGCCGGACAGCGCTGGTGCTGCCATGGGAGACCGGCACGACGACGGAGGGCGCCAGCATGACCGTTCCCGTGCATGCGACCGCCAGCGCGTCCTCGACCGTTGTCGCGCTGGTGGAGGCTGGCACACTCGCGAGCCTGCTCGCCTGCGACCGGTCCTGGTGCCACGTCTCGATCGAGGGCGAGCGCGGCTATGTGGAGCAGGTCAAGCTCTGGGGCGTCTACAAGGACGAGACGATCGAGTAGGGCTGCGGGCCGCTGCCTCAGTGCAGACGCCCGCCATTGGGCACGGCGCGCTCAGGTCCGATCAGCACCACGGCGCCGTCGGCGTCGGGAAATCCCAGTGTCAGCACCTCGGACATGAAGGGGCCGATCTGGCGCGGCGGGAAGTTGACGACGGCGGCCACCTGGCGCCCGATCAGGGTTTGCGCCGCGTAGTGCACGTTGATCCGCGCCGAGGTCCGCTTCGTCCCGATCTCCGGCCCGAAATCGATCCAGAGCTTGAATGCGGGCTTGCGCGCTTCGGGAAACGGCTCGACCTTCACCACCGTGCCGACGCGGATGTCGACTGCGAGGAAGTCATCGAATCCGATGGTTGCGGGCTTGTTGCTGCTACCGGTCATGGTGTCCTCAGATGGTGTCGTCAGAAAATGCGCGGCTCCGGGCTCGCGTTGTCGTTGCCGCTGGAGGGAGACGAGCGGGCAGCACTGCTGTCGCCACCATCGGGCTCGGCATTGCCGTTGCGGCGATTGAAGCCGCCCGCCACGCGATCGAGCACTCGGCGCACGCCGCCGCAGGCGTTCTCGACGAGCCCGATCCAGCGCTCACCGTCCCTGAGCCTCCGGTCGACCGCCGCCATGGTGCGGGCAAGGCCGGGGTCGTCATCGGCGAGGAAAATCGGCAAGACCCTGGCATAGAGCGCCGCCAGACCCGTGACACGGGCCGCGCCCGTTGCGCCATCCGCCGGGATGCCAGCCGCCGCCAGCAACCAGCCCTGCGAGGCGATGAAGCCGCGGGCCGAGACTTCGCCCGGCATGGTGCGCACCGCATCCAGGATCCCCCGCAAGCCCGGCCGGAAGGGCGCGAGCACGTCGAAGCGCGTCATCAGCGCATCGAACAGCCGATCACGTGCGCCGGCGCTGCGCTCGAGGCGGAACTCCATCCGCCGCGCCACCTCGTCATCGACGGCGCGCGTGAAGCCCGCGAGGATGTCGGATTTGGCCGCGAATTCGTTGCGCAGGTCAACCAGCGTCACGCCCGCCTCGCGCGCGATGTCGAACAGAGCGATCTCGCGATAGGGGTGCTCGGCGGCGAGTTTCATGAGCGCGGCAATGGTGCGGCCACGCGGGGTCGAATGATCGAGCATGGGGATCTCCTTCGTTGCCAACGATAGCCTCGCCTGCCAAAAGAAGCCACTCCCGCGTGTGGCGGAGCGGCCCAACAGCCAGCCGGACTTGATCGCTCGGGGATACAGCGACGCGAGGCGGGCTTGCCAGTGGCGATTGTTCTTGTTATGTTCGGATTGTGCTCGCTGGCTTCGGGCGCGAGCGATCGGATCGTGGCAAGCCCCGGGTGTCTGTCATGAGCGCAACAGTCGAGATCAACGTCGATGACGAGCTGATGGAGCACGCGGCGTCGCGCGCCGCCGAGCTCGGGTTGACGCCGGGCGAGTATCTCCAGCGGCTGCTCCGGGACGATCTCGAGGCATGCGAGCGGCCCACGGGTCTCGCCGAGGACGGCGAGCCGTTCGATATCTCGGAAATGTTCGATCTCGTGACCGACGGTCCGGAGACGGACATCGCGAAGGACAAGGACAAGCTCATCGGCGAGGCCGTCTGGGAGGAGTATCTGAGCGAATCCGGTCAGCAGCCGCGACGCCGATGACGGTCTTTGCCGATACGTCGTTCTGGTATGCGGCGGCCTATGCGCGGGACCGTCACAACGCGCGCGCAAAGGAGCTTCATCGCAGCCTGCGCGACTTGGTTACGACGGATCACATCGTCGTCGAAACCTGGCTCCTGCTGCAGCGGCGCTCGCACCAGAAGGCAGCCGATCGTTTCTGGCGCAGCATTCGCCGGGGAGCGGCCTCGTTGGAGGTCGTCACTGCCGCCGATCTGGATCACGCCTGGGCAATCGGCGTGGCCTACCCCGACCAGAAATTCTCGATCGTCGACCGGTCGAGCTTTGCGGTCATGGAGCGGCTCGGCATCTCGCGAGTGGCTAGCTTCGACGATGACTTCATCGTCTACCGGTTCGGCCGGCGGCGGGAGCGGGCGTTCGATGTGCTGAGATAGGCGGCGGATCGAGCCCTGTATGTCGGAAGTGTTCCCCTGGGACCAGATCCCCAAGGCCCACATGCGGATGTGGAAGAACGAGCACAAGCCGGGCAACATGGCGGTGCTGGTCTCGGCGCCCCACACCGGGCTCAGGACCTTCGAGGACGTGCTCGAGGCGAGCAAGGCGCGATTTGGCGGAGGCGCGTTTGCGGCCTTGCCGCGGCCGGGCATGCTTGCTACATCAACGCCACTGCGCCGTGCATGCTCGCGTGCGCGGCCCGTTGGGGGATCGTCTAACGGTAGGACTGCAGACTCTGACTCTGCCTGTCTAGGTTCGAATCCTAGTCCCCCAGCCA
>JANNSW010000521.1:0-2185 GCA_031403055.1 Hyphomicrobiaceae bacterium
AACGAATGCCTGCTTGGATTCTTTTGTTTTCGCAGAGTTTTATCGCCAAACCGGGAAGACCACTTTGGCGAACTCTGCTTAGCCGATGGACTACTCCGTCGCAGCGAGCTCGTAAATGTCCTCTTCCTGGGCGTTGTGGATCCGCACGAGCGACTCGATCGACTCGATGACGCGCTGGCCATCGCGGATCAGATACCGGTCGGCGTCCTCGGTGCGCAGCCCGTTGGAGAGTCTGGCCAATAGCCGTGCCAGATGCAGGATTTCGCGATGCGCACGGCTCATTGCGGCGAGGCCATGCCCATCATGCAGGAACTTCGCAAGCCGGGGATAGACGTGGTTCTCGTCGTCGCGCTCGTGCTCGACGATCCGCATGGCGACCAGGCTGTTGGCTTCCCCGATCAGTGTGACCGCCGATTCCGGCGAGGCATCGTCCAAGGCGTCGGCGATCTCCCGCAGTCGATCGAGAGCGGACAGGAGATTGTGGTGATCGGACTGCAGCGCCCGTGCCGCGGCGGGCTGCATCGATTGTCGCCCAAGGCTCCACGCCGGCGTCAGCGCCCGCAAAGCATTCAGGATGACTGCAACGTCGATCGCTTCCTGTGTCAGCGCGCCGGCAACCGGCGTGAGCCAGCCGAAAGCCGCCGCGAGCATGGCCGCGGCGGAGAGCGCCATGCCCACGGCAATGCTCTGGAGCGCAATACCTCGCGCGCGGCGTGCGATCGAGACGGCATCCGAAACCCGATCGAGCCGATCGACCAGGATGACGACGTCGGCGGCTTCCGATGACGCACTGGCACCGCGCGCACCCATCGCTATACCGACGCCGGCAGCAGCCAGCGCGGGGGCATCATTGATGCCATCGCCCACCATGACAGTCGGATGCAGCCGCTGCTCGAACACGACGGCCTCGACCTTGTCGGATGGGACCCGGTCCGCCAACACCGCGTCGAGGTCGAGCGCGGCTGCGATCGTCTCGGCGGACTCGGCGCGGTCCCCGGTCACCATGACGATTCGCTTGACGCCTGCCGCCCGCAGCGCCTGCACCGCCCGAGGTGTCTCCCGCCTCAACTCGTCGGCCAGCAAGATAGCGCCGATCATCCCCCCGTCGACGGATACGAAAACACTCAGGGCAGAACGCCACGATGCACGCCTGAGCGCCCGCGTCGCCCATGCTGCCTGCTGACCAGCGCCGCCAACGAGTTGATGCGCGCCAGCTTTGATCAGCTTCCCGCCGACACGCCCCTCGATCCCGGAGCCCATGGTTTCCCGTACATCACTGGGCGTCTCCAATGACAGGCCTCGGGCAACGGCAGCAGAGACGATCGCGGCGGCAACCACGTGGTGCGAGGCTTGCTCGAGCGAGGCTGCGAGCTGGAGCACCAAATCCGCGCTTTCACCCGGCGCCGTTTCGACCGCGACCAGTCGAGCGCCGCCGACCGTCAGCGTTCCGGTCTTGTCGAGCATCACGGTGTGGGTTCTGGCAAGCGCCTCGAGCGGGCCGCCGCCCTTGATGAGGATACCAAGGCGGGCCGCGCGCGAGACGCCGGCAATGAAGGCGACAGGGGCCGCGAGGATCAGCGGGCATGGCGTCGAGGCCACGAGCACGGCCAATCCCCGAATGGGGTCTCCTGACAGCAGCCAGGCTGCCGCTGCCAGCAGCAACGTCACTGGCAGCAGGATCAGCGCGAAGCGATCAGCGAGCCGAATGAACGGAGCCTTGGCCGTTTGCGCGGCCGTCACCATCCGAACGATACCCGCATAGGTGCTTTCGCCGGCTATGGCGGTCGCCTTCAACTCGAATGTCTCGCCCGCATTGATCGTGCCGCTGTGGACCGGATCACCCTTGGTACGCGTCACGGGGATCGGCTCGCCCGTCAACGCGGCCTCGTCGATGGTGGCGCCCGCCGCCAGGATGACGCCGTCCACGGGAATGACCTCACCCGCGCGCACCAGGATCAGATCACCGACAGCGACCGCATCGATCGGCACGTCCTCGATTCTTGCATCGACACGCCGGTGAGCGATGCGCGGGGCGCGGTCGACGAGGGATTTGAGGTCACGCTCGGCGCGCGCGATCGCAAAATCCTCGAGCAGGTTGCCACCGGCATACATGACCGCCACCACCACGCCGGCTAGTGGCTCACCCAGGAGAAGGGCCGCCGACATGGAGACAAAGGCGACCGCA
>JANNSW010000522.1:0-2581 GCA_031403055.1 Hyphomicrobiaceae bacterium
CTCACCTTCTACACGCTGATGAACGGCTATGGGCTCCCGACCATCCGCCAGAAGGCGCTCTATCACACATCCTTGGACCTGCCCGCGCTCGGCATGCTGCGCAGTGCCGATGAGATCGCCGCCTTCCTCACCAATCCAGCCAACCTGCCCATTTTCGGCAAGCCCTGCTCGTCGTCGCTGAGCCTGGGCACCGTCGCGATCGAGGGGTTCGACGAGGCACGAGGCAGCCTCGTGCTGTCGGGCAATCGGCGCGCCGATCCGGCCGCGCTCGCCGCCGAGGTGGTGAGGAGCTATCGTAACGGCTACATGTTCCAGGAGCGCCTGCAGCCGCACCCCGAGCTCGACCGGCTGATCGGTCATCGCATCGGAACGATCCGTGTCTACACCATCTGCGGCCAGGATGGCCCGGAGGTGTTCCGCGTGTGCTGGAAGGTGCCCGCGGGTGCCAGCATGGCCGACAATTTCTGGCGCAAGGGCAACATGCTGGCGGCGCTCGACCAGGCGACCGGCGAGGTGAAGCGCGTCATCCGTGGCGCCGGCCTCAACCAGGTCGAGGTCGAGAACCATCCCGATACCGGTGCGCGGCTCGTGGGGGCGCGGATCCCAGGCTGGGACGACATCCTGAAAACCGCGCTGTGGGCCGCCAAGGTGGTCTCGAATGTACCCCTGATCGGCTGGGACATTGCGCAGACCGACCGTGGTCCGGTGCTGGTCGAAGCCAACAACACGCCCGATTTCCGCCTCGTCGAGATGGCCGAGCGACGCGGCGTTTACGATGAGCGGCTGAAAGGCTTCCTCGCCCACATGGTCAGCGTCTACGCTAAAGCCGAAACCCGCCATATCGAGCGCCTGAAAGGTCTCAGGCGCCGCGGCATCACCAAGGTGTTCGATTCGATCCGGCGCGCGGGGTAGTGCTGCTTCGGGCAAGCTGCCGCCCGCCCCTACGCTCATGGCATCTCGACTGTAGCGACCGGCAGGTCGCCCGCGTAGCAGAGCGCCTCGTCGATGTCGCCGGATTCTAGATAGGGGTAGGAGGCGAGGATCTGCTCACGAGTCTCTCCCGCGGCGAGAAGACCGAGGAGTCGCGCCACGGGAAAACGAAGCCCACGAATGCATGGCTTGCCCGTGCAGACTTTCGGATCGATGGTAATGCGGTTGAGCTTCATGAGCTGACGATGCCCGATCGAAAACCAATTGAACTGATCAGATCGCTGGGCTCACCTGCCCTCCCGCCTCTCGATCGCCTTCGGCGTCACATCGATCCGCTCCCTCGCACGTTCCAGCTCGGCCCTCTCGCCCGCCATAGACACGCCCCCCCGAGGCGCCAATAATCTGCTCGTAGACGAGGAGCCAACTCCGCCGTTGCTCAAAGCGGTGAAAGCCTGACCGTCCCAAGGGACTGCGCCGCACGGTGCAGACGCTTGTCGGCGGTAATGAGCGGCGCCTGCTGGCGATCGGCAAGTGCGATGTAGAGGCAGTCATGAACCGGGATCGAACTGGCGACTGATCGTTGCCGCCTTTGGCAGAAGCAACGCGACCGATACGGGATGGGTGACCAGGGCCAGCAGGATCGCAGGCGCGCGTTCGAGTTGCTCGACGAGATAGTCTCCGCGTCGCCAGCGTTTCCAAAGCGTTGTAGGCTTGGGCAAATACGATCTCCGGCGCCCAGATCTCGCTTGCACGAGCAACCGCTGCGCGGACAAGTGCCGAATCGTGCTCGCGAGCCAGGAGTTTTACGAGGACACTTGCGTCAACGATATGCCCCGACATTGTCGCGGTCCTCGCGAATGAGGTCTGTCAAGTCGAGCGTGGATTCGGGCGTCATGGCGCGCAACTCGTCGGCTGCTGCGAGATCGAGGCTGGGCTTGGCGGCGTGCGCAAGCATCTCGGAAATGATTGCGCCAACGGACCTACCTTCCCTTTGCGCACGCTCGTGCAAGAGCGAAACCAGATCCTCGCTCAGGTCATCGACAACAATTTGGGCCATGTCGTCCTCCCTTCGACCATTATAGCACCGAGCGGCTCCGCGCCAACTACTCCCGCGGCCTGAGCACCACGAACATGGCCTCCCCTTTGGTGCTGGAGCCGACGGTGTAGGCCCGCTCGTCCTCGCCAAAGTAGATATCGCCGCGCTCCGGGCCACTGATCTCGGACTTGGCGCCGATATCCTGCGCGATCAGCAGGCGGAAGAAGCCGGAATGGCCGGTCTCGGTGCGCACGCCCGCCGCCAGCACGAAGATCGGCTGGCCGATCGCATGATAGCTCGGATCGACCGCGAGGCTGCGACCCGGCGTCAACGCAATGCCCTTGACGCCCATCGGCGCTGCAGAGCGTGAAAAGAACGCGTAGGACTGGTTCTGCCAATAGAGTTTTCGCGCCAGCTCGGGGCGCGCCTTCAGCCAGGCGGTGCGGACCGGGATCGACAGGGTGGCGGCGTCGGGATAGCCATTGCTGGCGAGGATGTCGGAGATTTTGGTGTAGCGATACCCATTGCCCCCGATTGCATTGACGTCGAGCACGCCACCGTCCGCGAGCCGGATGCGCCCCGATCCTTCGGTCTGGAGCTGGAACAGGTCGGTGT
>JANNSW010000523.1:0-9221 GCA_031403055.1 Hyphomicrobiaceae bacterium
CAAACCCTCGTTTCGCGCCGCCATGCGCCACAAGCGCTGCCTCGTTCCCGCCGACGGCTTCTACGAATGGACGGGGCCCGACGGCGACAAGCGGCCGAGCCTGATCCGGCCGAAGGCGGGCGGGCCGATGGCGTTCGCCGGGCTCTGGGAGCACTGGCTCGGCGCCGATGGCAGCGAGCTGGAGACGATGGCGATCCTGACCACGTCGGCCAACCGGACGGTCGCACCCATCCACGACCGCATGCCGGTGATCCTGCCGCCCGAGTGCTTCGCGACCTGGCTCGACTGCAAGTCTGTGTCCGCCAGGGACGCCGCCATGCTGCTGGCGCCCGCCCCCGAGCAGCTGCTGGAGGTGATCGAGGTCTCCAAAGCCGTCAACAATCCGCGCAACGAAGGACCGGAATTGCAGCAGCCGGCGGTGTAAGCGGCCCCCCTCATCCGGCGCGGCAGGCCGCGCCACCTTCTCCCACGTCGAGCCGGAGGCTCGCCTCCGGCGAGACGGGTGAAGGACAACCCAGTGCACGGTCCTTTTTTCCTTCTCCCCCTGCGGGAGAAGGCGGCCGGCTGAAAGCCGGCCGGATGAGGGGTTGCTCCATTCTCTCCCGGCTCCGGCAAATCGAGCGCGGCACGCCGGCGGCAACGCTTGGAGCGGCGGCAGGAGCGGATGCGGCAGCTCGCCGGGCCGCCGCACTGGAGCGCGACCCGCCGCTCCCGGAACATGGCCGCCAGGCGAAGGTGGAAGGCTTCTCGGGTTTCGTCGACCGCTTTGCGTACCGATGCCCCTTCCTCGGCGGGGAGCATTGCGATCCGATCGAGGATCAGCGCTCGGATGGCCGCGAGCCGCGCGCGGGTCTCGGGATGGTCGAGCGGGCGCCGCTCGGGCACGGGTTCGTCGGTCAAGCGGGCATGGCTCCTGGTCTCGCCGCGCCATCGAGCGCGCAAAGGTTGAAACTGAAGCGGGACGCGGGCGCCGAAGCGCTGCGTAAATTTTTTGTAGGCAGCCCTGCGGCGCCCGCGTCGTGACGACTTATGACCTCGGGTCTGCTCTTCAGGGTCCGACGTTTCCGCCGGACCGCCTAGCCGCTTCGGCATCCAGACTGCAACGGCGTTGCCGCCGCCCGTCCCGGAGGGCACACCCATGAAGCCTATCGGGCACTGAAGGTCCGTTCGCAGGCCTGTCGGCCCACGCCCCCGCACTCCCGACCGCCACCGTCGCCAACCCAAACCCGCGATCGGAACGCAAAAGCGTCCGCTTCCGGGCTGGCGATGAGGGGGAGTATGGGGTAGGAAAAGGCAGCGGGGATAAGATTGTTGGGGGTGGTGGGGATGGCGGTAGGGGGCCACCGAACGAACCCGCTTCCGCGGGAGTATGCTGCGCGAGGGGCCGGTGCGCTGATCTGCGCTTGGGCAAGCTCCAACCTCACCTTGCTACCCAGTTCGCCAACCGCATTAGAGCAACTGCGAGGAACCCAAGGGCGTTGACGGCAGCGAAAGCGAATGCGCCGATCATTGCGCCCGACCACTTATCGAACCACAACCAATATTCTTCGCTGGCGTCGCGACGATTGCTTAGATCTCGTATCTCGCTCAAGTAAGCGATAAAACTTGTTGGTGAACATCCAATCTTTCTAATATCGATTTTGCCATCCCACGTAACGCCGAGTGCCTTTAGCTGCTCATCAGAATACTTATTTGCGCAATCCCAGCCCCTGTTCAACCTAAGTGTACTTTCTACCTGTTCACTTGCCTTCCTATGGCTATCAAAGTAACCGTAAACAGCTCCGAGAACTGCGGCCACGAACGATAGTCTGACTACCAACCTCATAATCTTCTTGCTGGCTACTGCCGGCTTTGCCGCCGGTCCACCGACGACCGCCTTGATGTCGTTGGCAAGGCCTGCCATCTCGTAGCGAAACCCGCTGGTGGTCAATGCACTATAGTGTCGATCAGCCAAAGGTCGAAGTTGAATTGGTAATTCGCCTCGCACCGGGAACTGAGCGCCACCGACCAATAAAGGGATTACGTGGACGTTCCGTGCAAGCGCGGTCGCGACCTCAAGCTGCACCCAATCGTCGTTGTCGTCGATGCGCCGTAGGCCCGTTATCGGATCACTGGCTAGCCACAATGGGCCGATGATCACGAGCATAACCGCGCTGTCGCGCAAGCGATCTTTGAGGACGTCAGGGAAATGCTCGCCCGGCCGGAGCCGGTCCACATCAACGAACACATTTGCCTTTCCGAAGACATTCTCAAGATACTGAGCGATACTTACGGCGTAGGGCGCGCTGTCATCGCGCCGATAACTGATAAAGATCTTCCTTGACACCGCCTGCCCCACACGTCCCTGCCGCGTTTCTGGACGATCTTGGCGGAAGGCTCATACAAACACAAGCTGGTCACTTGTTCCCTTGGGTTCGGTCCTTCACTTCCCTTGTTGATGCTGTAGACGGCTCCTCTCTCGGGCGCAGAAGCGCCAACGACTCGGTTGCCGTTGAGGCGACCACGAGAAGGAGGAGCTGTCGCGCCATACCGTGGGTCCATGAACTCAAGGCGGGAGCGTTGATCAGCGGCCCTGATTTGAAGACCTGACCCGATTGATCGACCGGGGATAACTCTTGGGACGGCGCTGTCGCTGGCTTGGGCACAGCTTATGTTAGCCACTCAGGCTCGAACCTCGGTGAGATTATGACTATCAGCGATTGGGCGATTGTCTCCGCCACACTTCTTGGCCCGGTGCTCGCTGTACAGGCTCAGAAATGGATCGAGCGCGCCACCGAACGCGGTCGACGCAAGTGGTGGATTTTCGAAACCCTCATGGCGACCCGCGCGACGCGCCTCGCCCCCGAGCACGTTCGAGCACTGAACCAGATTGATCTCGATTTTGCTCCTGCGAGCGTCTTCGGAGTGTCTTCTCATCGGGCGCGTGACAATGCGGTCATCAAGGCGTGGCGCGAGTACGCTGACATTCTTAATGAGCAGCATCCAGATGATGATCAAGCGGCTCTGAAGGCTTGGATTCAGCGCTCTGACGACGCGTTCACGAGCCTGATGCATGCAATGGCCATTGCCCAAGGACACCCACTCGATAAGCCTCAAATCCGGCGCGGTATCTACTATCCGAAGGGCTTCAGCGATACCGAGCGTCGCCAGCTCTTCATCCAAGACGCGCTTGCGCAGGTGCTCGCTGGACAGTGGCCACTCAAGATGGAGGTCACCAGATTTCCTGGCCCTGGTGATGAGCAGACAGCCCAGCAAGTAAAACTCCAAGAACGCCTCATCAATGCCCTACCCACTGACGGTGTTCTCCGCGTAGAGATTCATCAGCCGAAAGATCTATCTTCTTAGAACCAAGGGTACCTGCGCCAGTGCAATCCAGCGAGGAAGTATCTGCTCTTGTGACGGGTTTCGGATGCCGGCCCATCGCGGAGTTCTCCACGTGCACTGAGGGCCGGCATCCGAAACCCTTCACACAAGCCGACGACCCCATGCACAATTGATCCGCAGGCACGCCATTCGGCTCGGCTCGATGCAATTCCAACCCAACCGCCGTCTTGGCGCTGGGCTTCGTCCGGCCCTGGCCGGTCTCAGCGCCAGCTTACGATTCCGCCTTGGTAGGTTGGGTTAGCGCGGCCAACCCGGCCAATGCTTTGCGCGGTGCTCGTTCCGTGCGTAACCCAACAATGCATGTGCCGGGAAGGTCGGGTTACGCGCGGAGGTTATTCTTCCAGAGAGCTGCCGAAGCTGTGGCCGCGCTAACCCAATCTACAACATTACCCCACCCTTTTCTTCCCCGGATCGATCCAGCGCTCCAGCATCACCGTGTCGGCGCGGACGTAGCCGAGGCGGTCGTAGAAGGCAGCGACCCCGTCGTTGCCGGTGCGTACGGCCAGATTGAGCTTCCACACGCCCTTGTTGAGCAGCCAGGCCTCGGCCGAGCGCAGCATGGCGCGCCCGAACCCGCGGCCCTGGTGGCCGGGCTCGACCGAGAGGTAGTAGAGGGCGCCGCGATGGCCGTCGTGGCCGACCATGACGCTGGCGACGAGGCGCCCGTCGAGGCGGCCCACCAGCACGGTCGAGGCCGTCTTGCCGCGGGCGAAGTCGAGGTCGCGGCGCGGGTCGTTCCAGGGCCGCGTCAGCCCGCAGGCCTCCCACAACGCGATTACCGCCTCCTCCTCGCCCTGCTGGAGCGGTCTGATGTCGAGGGAATCGGGGTTGCGGGCCATCACAGCACCTTGCCGGGGTTGAGAATGCCTTTGGGGTCGAGCGCGGCTTTCAGCGTGCGCATCAGCTCCATCTCGGTCGCGCTCTTGATGCGGGCGATCTCCTCGCGCTTCAGCCGGCCGACGCCGTGCTCGGCGCTGATCGAGCCGCCGAGCTCGAGGACGAGGGCATGGATGCGCGCGTTGACCGGCGCCCATTCGGCCAGGAACCGGTCCTTGGCCATGCCGGGCGGCTGGCTGACGTTGTAGTGCAGGTTGCCGTCGCCGAAGTGGCCGAACGGTAGCGGGCGGGCGCCCGGCATCATCGCCTCGATCAGGATATTGCCGCGCTCGATCAGCTCGGGCAGGCGGGCGACCGGCACCGAGACATCGTGCTTGATGCTGCCGCCTTCATGACGCTGGGTGTCGGGGAGGGATTCGCGCAAGTGCCAGAGCGCGCGGGTCTGCTGCAGCGTCTCGGCAATGGCCGCGTCGGCGGCGATGCCGTCCTCGATCGCCGCGCCGAGAACCCGCTCGACGAGCGCACGCGTCTCGCCCTCGCCCTGGTGGCCGGAGAGCTCGATCAGAGCGTACCACGGATGGCGGCGGCCGAGCGGATCGCGGGCGTCCGCGACGTGGCGGGTCAGGAATTCCATCGCCCGCTCGGGCATGATCTCGAAGGCGGTCAGCATCGGGCCGGACGCCGCGCGCATGCGCTCGAACAGGGCTCGAACGGCTTCGAGCGAGGCAAGCCCCGCGAAGGCGACCGTGGTCTCGCGGGGGCGGGGGAAGAGTTTCAGCACTGCCGCCGTGATGATGCCGAGCGTGCCCTCGGAGCCCAGGAACAGGCTCTTGAGGTCGTAGCCGGTGTTGTCCTTCCTGAGCGCCCTGAGGCCTTCCCAGATGCGCCCGTCCGCCAGCACCACCTCGAGCCCGAGCACAGAATCGCGCGCATTGCCATAGGCCAGCACGGCAACGCCGCCAGCGTTGGTCGAGAGGTTGCCGCCGATCTGGCAGCTGCCCTGCGAGGCCAGGCTCAACGGGTAGAGCCGGTCGAGGGATGCGGCGGCCTCCTGCACCTTGGCGAGCGGCACGCCGGCTTCGACCGTGATGGTGTTGCCGTCGGGATCGATCGCGCGGATGCGGGCGAGGCGGCCGAGCGAGACCAGGATCTCGTGGCCAAAAGGGATCTGGCCGCCGACGAGGCCGGTATTGCCGCCCTGGGGCACGATCGCGGTGCCGGTCTCGTGCGCGAGCTCCATGATCGCGGCGACCTCGGCAGTCGAGCCCGGCCGCAGCACCAGTGGCGTCTTGCCGTGCCACAGGTCGCGCCATTCCTCCAGGTAGGGCGCCTGCTCCGTCGGCTCCGCGATCGCATGGGCCGGCCCGACGATGGCGGCGAAACGGGCGAGGAGGCCGGTGTCCGGCATCGGCCTGGGCGCTGGATTGTGACGCTGCATGATCACCTTCATGTGGACCTTGCGAGTCGGTTCTCACGATAGGGCGCGCACTCGGGCTGTTGCGTCAAGTCGGGGACGGTTAGGCCTCGTGGCGCGCCCGCCAGAGGTCGAGCCGGTTGCGCATCCGCACGCCCAGACCGAGAAACGGCTCGGGCGTCAAGCGGGCTGGCTGGCCGAGGCTCGCCATATCGGCGATCAGTGGATTGGCCTCGCCCATTGCCATGTCGGCCGCCAGCAGGCCCGCAATCGTGCTCTTCGTCACGCCGACCGCGTTGCAGCAGACGGCGGCGTGGATGGCGGGCGAGATCCGGCCGAAGCCCGGAGCGGCGTTGCGGGAAAGCGCGATATAACCGGTCCAGGTATGTTCGATGGTGACGTCAGGGAGCATGGGGAAGCGCTGGCGCAGGATCCGCAGATGCCGCGCGCGGACGCGCTCGAGCTCCCCCTCCGACACCCGCGCCGAGGGCGCATACTTGATGTCATGGCGGATCAGGATGCGGCGATCCTGCGTATAGCGCATGGTGACCGAGACGAAAGCATTCGCCGGCGTGAGGCCCCACTGACCGAGGCCACCGAGCGTGCGTTGCTCGGCCTGGTCGAGCGGCCGCGTGAGGCTCGCGTGCGCCCGGAACATCAGCATGTGCCGCGGGAACGCGCCGAACTGCCCGGCAAAACCATTGACGCAGAGGATGGCACGGGGCGCACGCACGCTGCCGCCCGGCGTCATCGCCTGCAGGCCGCTTGCCTCCTCGAAGCGCACCACTGGCGAGCTCTCATAGAGTGTAACGTTCTCGGGCAGGCTGTCGGCGAGGCCACGCACCAGCGCGGCCGGGTTCATCAGGACGCAACCGGGCGTGTAGACGGCCGCGTGGTAGTAGGGCGAGCCCAGCTCTGTCGCGATTTGTCCCGCATCGAGCCAGCGATAGGGCTCCTTCAGCGCTTCCAGCTCGCGCGCGATCGGCTCCAGCACCTCGGCGCTGCCGCGTGGCGAGACCGCGGCGTGATACTTGCCAGGCTTTGACCAATTGCATTCGATCTGGTGTTTCCCGACTAGCCCGCCGAGGTGGGCGATGGCCGCGCGGGCGAGCCGCATGTAGCGGTGCGAGCCGTCGAGCTCATCCAGGGAGGAGCCGATATTGTGCGGCAGGTCGATCGCGAATCCGGAGTTGCGGCCGGCGGCATTCTCGCCGCAGCACCCAGCCTCGATCAGGGCGATGCGCTGATTGGGACGCCGCTCGGCGAGTTGGCGCGCTGCCGCCAGCCCTGCATAGCCGCCGCCGATCACGAGCCAGTCGGCCACGACATCGGAGGCGAGTGCCGGTCGTGGCTTGCGTGCCGGCAGGATCCGGCTCCAGCCATTGGTTTGGTCGTTGTCGGGCAGCAAGCGGATATCCAAGGCTGCGATCTCCGATCCTGGCAGGCGTGCCAGCTAGTGTTCTGACTCATTCATTTGGTACCCCAAATGAATGGCCAGCCCACTAGGTAACGCTTTGTTTGTGCTCCGTCTTTTCATTCATTGATCCAGCTTTGCCGGAATCGAATGAATGGGACGGAACACTAGATCTCACGCAGACGATCCGTCTGCAAGGGATCCGCGAGCACCTGAACGCTTGCGCCGCCTGACCCCACGCCTGCATAGTCGGCGCGCCGCCCCCCCCCTGGCAAGGAGCACGCCATGTCTCGCATCGCATTCGCTTCGATCCTCTGTCTCGCCGCCGGCGGTGCCTTGGCGGCGGAGCCGACCAGTGCCTATACCAAGATCAACCTGAAGAAGTGCAAGACCCTCGATCAGAGCGACCAAGGTGGAACGTGGCGTTGCAAGGGGCTGAAAGGCTATGCGCTCTATGTTGCCGAGGGCGATCTCAGGATGATGATCGGCTATGGCAAGGGTCATGAGAAGCAACGGGCCGCGAGCCAGACGCTCGGTCCGTTCAACTCGCTCGTCGAGAAGGACGGCATCACCACGCTCGAATGGCGCCTCGCCGGTGGCGTGCCGTACGCAACGATCGTCAGCTATCAGACCCAGAGCGATGCGAGCGGCACGATGGTGACCGGACAGGTGCTGGTCGTCTCGAAGGTCGGAGCAAAGGGGGGATCGGACGCCTGCCATGTCGCCCATATCGACGCACTCGCCAATGCCGATGCGAACGTGCTCGCGCGCAAGGCCGCCGACGAGATGGCGGCAAAGTTCGACTGTGCCAAAGACCCCGTCGTCGTCGGCAAGACCGGTAAGAGCCCGATGTGAGCGGCCACACGGAAAGGGCGGGGTTTTGCAACCCCGCCCGGCTCCCGCGTGCGTGACAATTGGGCTCAGACGAAGTTGAAATCGTCCGAAATCAGGTCGGCCGCATCGACGCCGATCAGGAGCACGCTGCCGCTGCCGAAATCGACACGGGCGCTGCCGCCGTCATTGTAGATGGCGAGGTCGGCGTCGAACCAGCTGGTCACGATGGTGTCGCCCAGATCGACCGTGTCGAGGCCGAGCGTGAAATCGAAGATCCAATCGTCGTCGCCGCTGCCGTTGAAGAAGTAGAAGTTGTCGAACCCGGCGCCGCCATAGATGTCGTCGTCGCCATAGCCGCCGCTGACGAAATCGTTGCCGGTGCCACCCATCACGGTGTCGTTGCTGTCGCCGCCGTAGACGTAGTCGTTGCCGCTGTCGCCCTTCACCAGGTCGTTGCCGGTGTCGCCATAGACGCGATCGTTGCCGGTGCCGCCGCTGACGGTGTCGTTGCCGCCCCAGCCGTGGACCGTGTCGTTGCCGCCGTTGCCGTAGATGGTGTTGCTGAAGTTGGTGTCGTTGAAGTTGTTCGAGTAGTTGCTGAGCTTCTTGATGGCCATTGGATTTCCCCTCGGTTTGCCGGCTCGATGAACGGCCGTTCAGTTTTTTGCCTGGGAGGCGTTTGGCTTGCCTCCGATGACCATGATTTGGGGGTGTTTGGTGGGATTGCAAGGGTATTGGAAGTAATTTTAAGATGAATGCCTGTTCATATTAGTTTTATATTTAGATTTCTGAAGATCTGTTCAATCATTTCCTGAACGGAATGGCAGAATCAGCGGCCGGCGTTGGCGCGCTTCAGCTCCTGGATCGTCTGCTCCAGCGTCTGCAGGAAGCGCGAGCGGTCAGCCTTCGTGAACTCGGCATTGTGGCCGCGGACCGCTCCGGCCTCGCGCAGGTCCTGCATCAGGTCGCGCATGGCGAGAGCAAGCCCCATGTTGGTCTCGCTGAAGGCCTTGCCCGTCGGCCCGATGGCGCGGGCGCCCGCCTTGACGCAGCGCGAGGCGAGCGGAATGTCCTGGGTGACGGCGATGTCGCCGGGCACGATCCGCTCGGCGATCCAGTCGTCGGCGGCGTCCGACCCCTCAGCCACGATCACCCGCTCGATCAGCGGGCTGTCCGGCAGCCGCATCCAGCTGTTCGACACCATGCGCACGGGCAGATTGTGCCGCTCGGCAACCCGCAGAATCTCATCCTTCACCGGGCAGGCATCGGCGTCGACATAGATCAGCACGCGTCGTCTCCTCGGGCAACTAGCCATGCGCAGCCTGGTGGTCCTTGTAA
>JANNSW010000524.1:0-8443 GCA_031403055.1 Hyphomicrobiaceae bacterium
CCGGCACCGCGGTGTTCCTGACCAGCGATCCCGAGCGCGCGCCGACCGCGCTGATGCATAACCTCAAGCACAACCGAGTGCTGCACAAGAAGAACGTTCTGCTGACGGTGCGCAACTCCGTCGAGCCGCGAGTGCAGGAGCGCGAGCGGATCTTTGTCAAGGACCTGGACAACGGGGTCATGCAGGTGGTCGTCAATGTCGGCTTCATGGAAACGCCCGACGTTCCGGCCTACCTTGCCGCAGCCAAGCGCAAGGGCCTGAAGCTCGACCCCTACCAGTCCTCCTACTTCCTGTCGCGCCTGCGGCTGATCCCCGATCCCAATTCCGGCATGCCGCTGTGGCAGGACCGCCTCTTCATCCTGCTGGCGCGGCTGTCCAACGACGTGACGGAGTACTTCCAGATCCCGCTCGGCCGCGTCGTCGAGCTCGGCCGGCAGATGTCGGTGTGACACCAAAGACAGCGCCGCCTCTGGATTTCCACGCCAGCTGTATCCATGTTATGCTTGACCGCGCCTGCACCGGAGATCTGCCGCATGACCCCTCGCCGTCCACGACCCAAGGTGATGACGCTGACTGACGCCGCTGCGGCCCGGATCGAGGCGATCATGGCCTCGAAGGGCGAGGCCGTCGCCGGTCTCAGGATCGGCGTCAAAAATGGCGGCTGTGCGGGTATGGAGTACACCATGGCCTGGGCCGAGCGGCCCGACCCGTTCGACGAGGTGATCGAGGACCGGGGTGCCCGGGTCCTGATCGACCCCAAGGCCGTGCTGTTCCTGCTCGGGACCGTGATGGACTACAAGGTCGAGACGCTCAAAGCCGGCTTCGTCTTCCGCAACCCCAACGAGACCAGCGCCTGCGGCTGTGGCGAATCGGTCGCGATCACGCCCAGATCCGCCGATGAGCTTGCGGACGCCGCCAGCGGCATGCCAACCTGATACCCGTTCAGGCTGGGGCTTGGAGGGGCGATCATGGGGCGGCTTATCCTGTTTCTGTTGCAACTGGTGGTGTGCTGGTTCGCCGGCCAGGTGATCGTTGAGAAATGGCTCGGTTTCGGCGGCCGGTTCGAGCCGCTGATCTACGCCGCGGTTTTTGCCGCGCTCGCCTGGGTTTGCGGGCTGGTCGCGGCCGAGCTGCTGCAGGGCGTGGAGAAGCCCTCGCACCGCACTTTGCTGGTGTCTCTCATCGTCGGCGTACTGGTCGCCGTCCTCGTCATCTTCGTGCCGCAGGTGACGGCGTTCCTGCGCGGCGTGCCGCAATTGGCGCTGGTGCTCGCGGGCGCCGTGATCGGCTATCACGCCAGGCGTTGATCCGCATGCCAAAGGACGACAGCTTCCGCACTTTCGTCGCCGAGCAGCTCGCGGTGCTGGGGCCGGTGACGTTGCGCTCGATGTTCGGCGGCGCCGGCGCCTACCACGACGGCGTCATGTTCGCGCTGATTGCCTTCGACACGCTCTACTTCAAGGCGGACGACGGCAACCGGGCCGACTACGAGGCCGAAGGGACGCAGCCCTTCAGCTACGAGACCAAGGGCGGCCGCAACACCATCATGAGCTATTGGCAGGTGCCCGAGCGGCTCTACGACGATCCCGACGAGATGCGCTCGTGGGTGCGCAAGGCCTTCGAGGCGGCGCTCCGATCGTCCTCGAGCAAGCAGGCCCGCAAGCCTTCCGGCAGGCGGGTTGCCAAGAAAAATCCCCGGCGCGGCCGCGCGGACAAACTTTAAGCTTTCATTAGCCCTAACAGATCGAGGCGGATGACTTAACCATGAGCCGATGTTAGACAATCGGTAACTGAAGGGCTTGACTTACTTGGCGGCAACAATGGACCTCGAAACACTCAAACGCTCCGATGGCACGTTCCACCGTCGCGCGCGCTTGCTGGTGTTGATGTGCTTCTTTGCCGCCGGTTTCCTGCTCGCAGCCTCGCTCCTTCAGGTCGCTGACGTCAGTATGGCGGCTTCGCTCGTCGCCCACTGATCCACTTGCGCCTCTCTCCCGAGCGCACAACCCGACCCCCGTCCCTCCAAAGGGCGGGGGTTTGGCGTTCTGGGGGGCTATTCTCGGGCGGGCAGGCCCCTCACCGGCTCGATCACCAGCACGGCGATCAACTGGAGGAGGAATGCGATGCCGATCATCGCCGCGAGGCCTTCGGCGCCGATCCGGTCCATCAGCATTCCCGTGCTCGGCGCCCCGATCAGCGCACCCAACCCCCAGACGATGCCGAATGCCGCGTTGGCGGCAACGAGACGAGCGCCCGACAGCGCGTCGCCGACAACGGCGAGTGCGACGGTGTAGATGCCGAAGCTGAGTGCTCCCCACACGAACACGAACCCATGGGCGAACGGCCCGGAGAGATCGAGCCATGGCAGCAGGACGGCTCCGATCAACCCGCCCGCCGAGCACACCATCAGCACGTTGCGCCGCGGATAACGATCCGCGAGCCAGCCGATCGGCATCTGCAGCACCATGTTGCCGGCCGACATCAGCGCGAGCAGGATCGAGGCTGTCGCCACATCGATGCCGCGCGCAATCCCGTAGATCCCCCAGAGATTGAGCAGCGCGCCATCGGCGAAACCGAAAGTGAAAACGGCGATCAGCAGGAGGGGAATGATGGCCGCAACCGCGATCAGCTCCCGTCCCGGCACGTGGCCCATCGGCTCGGCGTGACCGCGCAGTACTCCCGCCGGCAGGCCGAGCAGCAGCACCAGCCCGCCAATGACGAGGTAGGGCAGCGGTCCGTCGAAGCCGATCACCGGTATGAGCGCCGGCCCGAGCGCGAAGAAACCCGAGTTGATCGACGTGTAGATGCCGACGATCCGGCCGCGAGCATGCGCGGGCGCGAGCGTGACCAGTAGCGTCTCGGCAATGACGAAGAGGATGCTCGCGGCAAAGCCCTGGATGAAGCGCAACGGATACCAGACGGCGATCGGCTCGATCAGCCCGAAGCTGGAGATCACGACCGCCTCGACCATCAGCGCCGCCACCAGCAGCGGGATCTGGCCGTGGCGCTGGGCGAGCCAGGGAGCCGCGAACGCGCCCGCGATGGTGCCGAGGCTCTGCAGTGCTGCCTGAAGTCCGATTGTTGTCGCGGAATAGCCGCGTGCCTCGAGCTTCAGCGCGAGCGCGGGAAAGGTGTAGCCCGCGTTGAGCGCAAATACACTGATGATCGAGATGACGGCAGCGAGCGGGAGCCAGGGGATCGGCGGCAGCGGGGCCGCTGCAGCGAGCGCACCCCCGTGTTGGTTCTCCGCCACCATGCTCGGCCGTTACCTTCCGCGTCGCCCGGCCTCACACGTATCCCTTCGGAATGAGCCCATGCTCGCGCGCATCGCGCTCCAATCCCTCGCGGAAATCGGGATGCGCGATCGAGATCATGGCTTTCGCCCGGTCGGCGACGGATTTGCCCTTGAGATTGACGATGCCGTACTCGGTCACGACATACATCATGTCCGACCGTGGCGCCGTGACGATGTTGCCCGGCGTCAGATTGAGCACGATCCGGCTGCGGCGGGCGCCCTTCTTGTCGTAGGTCGAGGCGAGGCAGATGAAGGACTTCCCGCCTTCGGACGCATAGGCGCCGCGCACGAACTGCAACTGGCCGCCGGTGCCGGAGATGTGGCGGTGGCCGTCGGATTCCGATGCGGCCTGGCCTTGCAGATCCATCTGCGTGGTATTGTTGATTGCGATCGAGCGCTCGTTTTGCATGATGATGTGGGGCGGGTTGGTGTAGTCGACCGGGCAGCACAGGAAGTCCGGATTCCGGTCGATCGCCGCATAGAGAGATTGCGAGCCGAGCGCGAAGCTGAACACGATTTTGCCCTTGTCGAGAGCTTTGGCGGCGCCGGTGACGCGGCCGGCCTTGTAGAGATCGACGATGCCATCGGTCAGCATTTCCGTATGCACACCGAGATTGCCGACACCCGTCTCCTTCAGGAGCGTGCACACCGCGTTCGGCATGCCGCCGATTCCGACCTGCAGGCAGGAGCCCTCCTCGACCTCGTTCGCGATCAGACGGGCAACCGCGCGGTCGACATCGGAAGGCGGAGGGTTTGGCAGCTCGGCCGCGGGCTGGTTGTCGCCCGCGATCACGAAATCGACCTCGCTGCGATGAACTCCGTTCTGCACGCCGTGCACAAAGGGCAGGCTCTCGCATGTCTCGACGACGACGATCTTGGCGCGCTCGACGATGGCGCGGTTCCAGAGATTGGTGCCGCTGAAATTGAAGAAGCCATTCTCGTCCATCGGGCAGGTCTTCAGGATGGCGACATCGCCCCGGTCGATGAAGCGCCGGTAATAGTCCGGTATCTCGCCCAGATTGACGGGAATGTAGTGGCTGATCCGGGCGTCGTGCTTCCTGCGGTCATAGCTGGAGAAATGCCAGCTGAACCAGAAGAAGTGCTCCCCTGCCGGGTCGGCTTCCAGCACCGCGCGCAGCCGCACGGAGAGGCACGACCGGAACTTGACATTGCTCAGCTCCGGCTTGCGTGCCGCCAGTGCGGTGTCGAAAACGTCGGGCTGGCAATAGCTGGAGCCATAGTCGACCCAATCGCCGGAGCGAACGAGGCCGGCGGCCTCGGCTGCGGAAATGTGGCGGAGCTGTTTTGCTCCGGTGCTTGCCTGCATGTGATCCTCCCGGACATCTGGCGCGTCGCTGGCGGCGTGCCCCTCACAGCCAAGCCGCGCCCTTCGCCGTTGTCAATCGTGCCGAGGGACTATCTCGCCAGCTCGAGCGTCGCCCACTCCCCGATCATGTTATCCGCGATGACGCGGGCACCCGCCGCCCGATAGGCGGCCGCGACCTCGGCGGATTGAGTCGCGAGCAGGCCCGACAGCACGATCCGCCCGTCTGGGGCGAGTGCCGCGACGATCGCGGGTGCGAGTGCGATCAGCGGGGCCGCGAGGATGTTGGCGACGATGAAGCCGAACGGCGCCGCGGTCGCCATCCGCGGATGGTCGAGACCATCGGCGACGATCACCTCGACGGCTTCGCCCGCGCCGTTCTTGCCCGCATTCTCGCGCGCGATCTCGGCCGAGCGCGGGTCGATGTCGGACGCCAGCACCCGGATGCCTGGTGCGACCCGCGCAATCGCAATCGCCAGCACACCCGACCCGGTGCCGAGGTCGAGGGCTCGCACGGCACCGCTTTGAGGCACGATGCGGTCGATGGCGGCAAGGCAGCCCTGCGTGGTTGCGTGATGTGCCGTGCCAAACGCTTCGCCGGCTTCGATCTCGATGGCGTAAGGGTGGCCTCGCACCTGCTCCCGGTCGTGCGGCCCATGCACCACGAAGCGACCTGCTGCGACTGGCGATAGCGTGCGCTCGACGAAGGCAACCCAGTTCTCCTCACCGACCGCCTCCACCTGAACCGGTCCGGCAATTTCCAATCCTTCCACGAGGCGCGCCACCGCCATATCGTCAGGCCGTTCGTCGAAGAAGGCTTCGAGGCTCCACAGCGGTAGCTTTGCTTCGAAGCGTGCGACTGCGCCGGCTTCGAGCCCGGTGTCGCCGCCCAGGCGCCGCTCAGCCTCGAGGCAGTCGGCCTCGGACGCAAGCATCAGAAGCTTCCAGAGACTCATGCCGAGACCGGCTCGGTGAGGAGACTGCGATCCTTGCCTTTGGGATCGAGATAGCTGTCCCAGAGTTTGTCGAGGTGGTTGATGCCCTCGGCTGGCGTCATGGCCATCAGCCTGCCATCGGGCGTGCGCCGGACGATCCCGTCGGTGACGAGCCGGCTCAGCGCATCCTGTACGTCGAAGCCGACCTCCACGCCGAAGGTGTTGAAAAGGAACGCCTCGATCGCCGATTTGACCTCACCGAGCTCGGCCTCGGCGACGCTTTCCTTCGCGAGCACCGTGTAGAGCAGCATCTCCTCTTTGATGTCCTCCTCCTCCGCCCGGTTGGCGAGCAGCGTCAACACACCGCGATTGTCGGCGAGGGAGTGGAAATAGAGGTTCTGCGCCAGCACCATCATGTAGCGGTTGCGCTGATTGAAGAAGGTCGTCACCTGTCGCGCCAGCAGCCCGCCGAGGCCAACGACCGCGAAGCCGATCGTCATCGGGTTGGTCGCCGCCATCACCTTGGTCGCGGTGGTGACGACGCCCGCGACCGTGCCGCCGCCGGCGGTGGCTCCAAACATCAGCTTGTCGCGCGGCCGGAAGCGCACGCGCGTGTTGGGGAACACCATCTCGATGTCGCCGCGCGGAATGTCCTTGAACAACTTGATGTAGACGTTGTCGGGCGTCACCTCGTCGGGCAGCATGGCCCGCTGGGCGCGCACGATGCCGCGGGCCTTCTTCTCGCTGCAGCCCTCCGCCAGAATGACCTCACGGACGCGCCGCTCCGCGGGTTTCAGCTTCAACAGCACGAACAGCCGGCGGAACACGGGGTATTCCACCTCGACCGAGCCGAGGCCGAGCTTCTTCAGCGAGCGCTTTTTCTTGCGGATGACTGTCGCGCCCCGCCAATAGACCTGCAGCTCCTCGAAATCGCCCAGGTCGACCTCCAGATCGAGGCCATACTCCGACTTGTGGCCGAGCACGTCGTGCACGTCCGTCATCTCGAACTTCTGGAAGTTCGCCTGCTCGAGCAGCCGCCCCGTATGTTTGACGAGCGATTGCAGCTGCGCTTGCCGCTGCTCGGGCGACAGCACCCGATTGCTCCTCACGTCGTTGTCGGGGCTGAACGGGAGATAGGCTTCCTCCAGTTTTGCCAATCGCTCGTTGTAGACGATGTGCCGCCAGGCCGAGAGGTAATGGAAGAAGCGGGTGGCCCGCTCGATCTCCTCGGTTGGCCAGAGGCCGGGCTTGGTCAGATGCTCGGCGATTTCGAACCGCGAGATCGGGATGAAGCGTTCGTGGGCTACACCCGCAGGCAGCAGTCCTGCGCTACTGGTCGTGGCGGGGCCCTTGTCGCCCGGCGGATCGGACGGCGAGCCCGTTGCGGTTGCCGCGATGACGCGTGCGGCGCCGACCGGATCGGCCACGGCCTCGGTTGCAGACATCACGCACTCTCCTCGCAGAACACGGCCCACTGGCAGTCTGGTCTCCAGCCGGCACAGGCGTTGCAGTCGAATTGCAACTAGCTGTGGACCAAGCAACTTCTATGGCCAGAGGGTGGCGCTGTCGAGGCTGATGCGGACGGCAACGGGCTGCGGGCCTCTCTCGTTGCTGGAGCGCAAGAGCCGCCTGCCGTCGTGCGCCCGCAGCAGCGGCTCGGCAATTGCCAGTAGGCCATCGGCCAAGCCACCGGCATACCAGCGTCCCGCAATGGTCTGCCGGTTCATGTGTGCTGCCGCTTTCTTGCTCACCTCGCCTGTGGGATAAGGGGCCGAGCCCGGAGTCCTGGACCAAGCAAGGGAGCAAATGGCATGGCAGCGAAGATCAGTTGGGAAGGCGTGTTTCCAGCCGTCACCACCCAGTTCAAGCACGACAAGGCCCTGAGCGTCGACATCGACGCCACGGCCAGGGTGATCGAGGGGTTGCTGCGCGACGGCGTCTCGGGGCTCATCATCTGCGGCACGGTCGGCGAGAACTGCTCGCTCACCCGCTCCGAGAAGGTCGCGCTCTGGGAGGCGGCCGTTGCGGTCAACAAGGGCCGCGTACCCGTCATCGCCGGCATCGCCGAGTTCACGACCCCCTTTGCGATCGAGGTGGCGAAGGATGCCCGCAAAGCCGGCGTCGACGGCATCATGGTGATGCCCGCGCTCGTCTACTCGGCCAAGCCCGCCGAGACGGTCGCGCACTACCGCAGCGTCGCCAAGGCGATCGACCTGCCGCTGATGGTCTACAACAACCCGCCGATCTACAAGAACGACGTCACGCCACCGATCCTGGCCGCACTCGCCGATTGCGAGACCGTCGTCTGCTTCAAGGAATCCTCCGGCGACACGCGCCGCTTCATCGATGTGCGCAACCTTGTCGGTGACCGCTTCGTGCTGTTCGCCGGCCTCGACGACGTTATCGTCGAGAGCGTGATGCTGGGCGCCACGGGCTGGGTTTCCGGCATGTCGAACGCGTTCCCGCAGGAAGGCGAGACCTTGTTCCGTCTGGCGCTCCAGGGCCGCTACGAGGAGGCGATGCCGCTCTACGAGTGGTTCATGCCGCTGCTGCATCTGGATGCCCGGCCCGACCTCGTCCAGTGCATCAAGCTGTGCGAGGAGATTGCGGGACGCGGCAGTGCCCTCACGCGGCCCCCGCGCTTGGCCCTGGAAGGCGAGGATCGGGCTCACGTGGAGCAGATCATGAAGGCGGCCATGAAGAGGAAGCCCAAGCTGCTGGACGTGGGGCTGAAGGCGCGCACGACGAAGGCGGCATAGCGCCCGTGATCGGTGGCAGGCTCGGCAACAGGCCTGGCATCGTTTGAACCCGCCAGCAGGAGACCCCATGCACATCGCCGTCATCGGAGCCGGCATCGTCGGCATCCATTCCGCCCACGCGGCCCTCGAC